>JBDSBT010000267.1:0-4353 GCA_039921425.1 Gemmatimonadaceae bacterium
CCGGACTTGGTTGTCTGTTCGCGGGACTGTGTTACGCGGAGTTCGCCGCGATGATACCCATCGCCGGCAGCGCTTACACGTATGGCTACGCCACGCTCGGCGAGCTCGTCGCCTGGATCATCGGCTGGGACCTTATCCTTGAGTACCTGTTCGGCGCCGCCACGGTTGCCGTAGGGTGGTCCGGATATTTCTCGGCCCTGATGAACGAAATCGGCCTCAGAATTCCTGTTCAGTACACTGGAGCGCCGCTGGACGTGGTGGGGACCCATAGCCTTGTTGCGTCGCAGATATGCTACGACCAATCGACGAATGAGGTGGTCAAGGTCGCCGCTGGCGCAGTCTGCGATACTGCGAAATACGCGGTAACGCACGGCGTCATCAATATTCCCGCGATGGTTATCGTCGGCCTGATGACAATTCTCCTCGTCATCGGCATCAGGGAATCGGCGCGCTTCAACAACCTGATAGTGATAGTGAAAGTTGCGATCGTGCTCCTTGTCATCGGGTTTGGTTTCATGTACGTCAACTCCGATAACTGGCATCCGTTCATTCCGGTCAATACGGGTGAGTCGGGCCATTTTGGATGGAGCGGAATTGTCCGCGGCGCTGCCGTCATTTTCTTCGCTTACATCGGATTCGATGCCGTTTCAACGGCGGCTCAGGAAGCGAAGAACCCGCAACGCGACATGCCGATCGGGATTCTCGGGTCACTCGCCGTCTGCACAGTCCTCTACATTCTCATGTCGCTCGTCATGACGGGCCTCACGAGCTACACGAACCTGAACGTTCCCCATCCAGTGTATGTAGCCATCGCTGCAGCCGGACCAGCGCTCGCCTGGATGAAGCCGATCATCAACATCGGAGCGGTCGCCGGACTCGCGTCGGTGGTGCTCGTCATGCTGATGGCGCAGCCGCGAATCTTCTTCTCCATGGCTCGCGACGGGTTGCTTCCGCCGGTATTCGGCAAGGTTCATCCGCGTTTCCAGACGCCCTACATCACGACGATCCTCACCGGTATCGTTTGTGCCATCATCGCCGGCCTCTTTCCAATCGGTTTGCTGGGTGAGCTGGTGTCGATCGGAACGCTCCTCGCGTTCGTCATCGTATCGGCCGGCATCATTGTGCTTCGGAGAAAGAGTCCTGATCTTCCGCGTCCCTTCAAGACGCCGCTTGTTCCGATCGTTCCGATTCTCGCCATTCTGATTTGCGGCTACATGATGGCCAGCCTGCCGATGGACACATGGATCCGTCTCTTTGTGTGGTTGGCGCTCGGACTGTTGATCTACTTTGTGTACGGCAAGTCACACTCGCGTATTGGAGGAAGCAGCGCCGCGGGTGGTTGATCTACTAACAGTATCGAAAGAAAGAAGAGAAGCGATCGAGCGTCTCGCGCGGGAGTTCCGCGCGGGGCGCTCTGTCGCAATTTCCACCCACATCAACGCGGATGGCGACGGGTGCGGTTCTGAAACGGCACTCGCCAGAATTCTTGCTCAGAAGGGGCTGACAGCCAGGATCGTCAATCCCACTCCGTGGCCGGATACGTACGAATTTCTCCTTGGCACAGACGTTACCGACGCAACGTCGGAAGGCTCCGCCGCCATGAAGAGAGCGGATCTTCTCGTCGTTCTCGACATCAGTGACGTGAAGCGGCTTGGTGGATTAGCGGACACTGTGCGCACCCTGACGATCCCCAAGATCGTCATCGATCATCACATCCCGAGTGACGAGCCGCCGAGCACCGAGATGCTGGCTGACACGACTGCGTGCGCAACGGGGGAACTGATCTACGACTTGGCCGTGACTCTCGGCGCCGAGATAACTCCGGAGATCGCCGTCTCGTTGTATGTCGCGATTCTAACAGACACCGGCGGCTTCAGGTTTGCTAACACGACGGCGAGGTGTCTTGCGGTTGCATCGCAGCTTCTTGCCGCCGGAGTCGAGCCCGAAGAGATGTACCGGCGCCTGTATGCGTCTCATCCGATCGGAAGGCTTCACCTTCTCCGCGATGCGCTGGCTACTCTGGAAGTCGATCCGGCCTATGGAATTTCGTGGATCTCAGTCGCCGCCGGCGCTGCCGAAGAATACGGATTGAAGTCGGAGGATCTCGAAGGATTGGCCGAGCACCCGCGGTCCGTGGGTGGTACGCGGATGGCGATATTCTTCCGCGATCTAGGCCACGGCAAGATCAAGGTTTCGTTCCGCAGCACTGGTGACGTGAACGTGAACGAGTTCGCGAGACAATTTGGGGGAGGCGGTCATGCGCGAGCATCGGGGGCCCTCATTCCCGGGGCGATAGATGGGGTGCGGCACACGGTGATCAATGCTGCGCGGGAGTTCGTGGGTCAGCGTTAAGGTGTCCACACGCCACACGCCAAAAACGCCAACCACCACCGACCCTGCTGCCTGTTAGCCGTGGGGGCGGTTCAGGCTGTGCTCCGTTGAGAAGCCTTCAGGGTAGCGCTTTTTGAGCTTCTCGATATTCATCGTCGCGATGTCGCCAAGCCCGGTGTCGATCGCGCGAGCGGCCATGGCACAATACCAGAGGATGTCGCCAATCTCCTTGGCGATCTTGTCACACGTCGCGTGGTCGAGTGGATGACCGTGAAACATCACTTTCTTCACATGATCCGCGATTTCGCCTGACTCGCCTGCGAGGCCGAGTGCGGCATTGTTCAGCATTGCCCCAGGGTTGGTAAGACTCTCTGGGGACGCCGTCCGAAGCGCGAGATCCTGATACGTATCGAAATCAGCAAGAGTTGTCTGATCGGTCATGTAGATGGCTTCGGTGAAACTTGAATGGACCCGAACATTCCAAGATTGTAGTGAGGCGGGGACTTGTCGGTATCCTTGAAAAAACACACAATCACGTACTCTCGGCCGGGAAGGAAGGTCATCGTCAACTCGCCGAGCGCGGTCACGCCTGTGCGCGCGTGCAGCAACCCGTAGTCATCTTCCTCGAAAAGCGAATCCAAATTCGCTCCGGTCTTTTCCAACTCGCGCACTCGCGTCAGCGTAACTCCCTTCTTCAGGAGTGAAATAGCGAACTCGTGCCGCATCTTCCCGTTATTCCTGAAAACGAAGGTGTGCTTCCCGGGCGAGACATTTCGCGGATACTGGAATGCGTAGTCGGTTGCGACGACGGTGTCGGTCGCTCTCTGAGGTGTTCCCGCGACTGACTTTGCACCCTCAATGGTGATCAACTTGTACATCCCAAGATCGTAGTGGCGCTTCGCGTCCTTCTTGTCCCGGAAGATGCAGATGACGGCGTACCGTTCACCCGGAGTAAGGTCGATGCTCAAGCCGCTCAGGCTTCGGCGGCCTGGTTGTGCGAAGAGCACACCAACGGGTCCGTCACTCAATTTTTGTACTGACTTGTCCTGGCGGACGGAATCGAGAAACTCGTCGATCGAGACGCCGCGCCTGAGCCGGGTAATGTTCAACTCGTGCCGAACCTTGCCGTGATTCACGAACCGAAAAGTTGCGCGGCCTCCCTTCACAGTGATGGGCACAGTGAACGCATAGTCCGATCCGACAATTTCGACGTCGTTCGGGCAGTCAGCGTTCCCCGTCTTTCCCGAGATACAAGCCGTTGCAGGGTCCGGGGACTTCGAGCTAACCGGATTCTCGAATCCATCAGCGACGAACGCGATCGACGCGAGCAGGGCGACCCGAATCACAGCGACACCAGGTCAGCGTACGTCTCCGGCCTGCGATCGCGATAGAACTGCCATGTGTTGCGCACCTCGCGAATTTTGTCGAAGTCGAGCTCAGCAGTAACGAGCTCGGTCTTGTCCCGGCTCGCTGTCGCGAGGAACTGCCCGCGTGGATCGCAAAAATAACTCTGTCCATAGAATTCGCCGATGTCCCAGGGCTGCTCATGCCCAACCCGGTTGATCGCGCCAACAAAGTACCCGTTCGCTGCGGCGTGCGCGGGCTGCTCGAGCTTCCACAGGTACTCCGAAAGACCGGCCACAGTCGCCGACGGATTGAACACGATCTCGGCGCCATTCAATCCGAGTGCTCGCGCACCTTCCGGAAAATGGCGATCGTAGCAGATGTAGACGCCGATGTCGGCGTACGCTGTCTTGAACACCGGATATCCAAGATTTCCCGGCTTGAAGTAAAACTTCTCCCAGAATCCAGGCGCGACCTGCGGAATGTGATTCTTGCGATACTTGCCGAGGTAAGTACCGTCAGCATCGATTACGGCGGCGGTGTTGTAGTACACGCCTGCCGATTCCACTTCGTAGATCGGGACGACGATGACCATGCTGTTACGCTTTGCGATCTCCTGCATGAGTTTCGTCGTCGGCCCGTCGGGGATTGGCTCTGTCGAATCGTACCATCGCGTGG
>JBDSBT010000268.1:0-4668 GCA_039921425.1 Gemmatimonadaceae bacterium
CGGCTCGATGCTGCCTTTTCTGCTGCGACGAATCGGATTCGATCCGGCGAGCGCATCGGCGCCGTTCGTCGCCACGCTCGTGGATGTCACCGGGTTGAGCATCTACTTCTACGTTGCCCTCTTTCTACTCAAGGGCACCCTGCTCTAAGTATTCTTCTCCTGGTAATTAGCTGGCCGCTCGCTCGAGTTGCTGTTCCGCCCACTTATTGATGCTCACACCTTCGCGCTCAGCTGCTCGAGTGATCGCTCGATGGACGTTCGGATCTACGCGAAGGACAAACTTCCCGGAGAACGGCTGGTCCGGCTCTTCGCCTTCTTCCCGGCAGAATTTGAAGTAAACCTCCATCGACTTCGCGAATTCTTTGCGAAGCTCTGCTACTGACTTCCCTTTGAAATTGATGACGTCAGAAATGTTGACGACGCGGCCGTGAAGGCCGTCGTTGTCTTCGTCTACGTCGATTCGGGCTATGTAGCCCTTGTATTCTATCGTTGCCATTGTTCGTCGCCTCTTCCAGTGAATTCCTGCGCAGTCGTCGCCTCTATTCCAACAGTGCCGCGCGGTGGTGGGTCAGACTTCGACCCCAGCCTTTTCCAGAAACTCTCGCAGGTCTCGGACAGCGTTCCTATCCGTCTCTGGCTTTGGATGCGGCCTGTGAAAAACGGCCCGAACATCCTTGAGCTTCAGTACAACTCGCGACCCTTCCCTTTCTTCAGCCATCCCTCCGAGAGCCTTGATCAGAGTTTCGATTTCCGCCCATCGAATGTTCTGCGGTACTGGTTTCGTGAAGATCGCCTTGAGCGTGCCGCGCTGCTTTTTGTTCACGAGAATGATACTATTGTTAGTATCATTCTGTCAAGCGCTAGCTGCGACAGGCCGCGGAGTGACGGAGGGCGCGTTTGAACCGACGCGCACGATCGCGCCGAGCTCAACCAGGGCATCTAGAGTTATTTCGGGACTGGGGAAACGGCAGAGACTCGCCCCAGGCCAAGCTCTAAAGCACTCCGTTCTGGGCGAGCGTCGATTTAGATCGCGCCGGCCATCTCCGCTTTCCCGGCCGCCATGCCAGCACGAGCCGGCACACCGGCAGCAACGGTATCGACGCCCATCTCGCAGTTCTCGGCCGCGATCCCGTGCTCTAGCCAGGCGTGCTCGCCCTTGAGAACCGACATCGCGAGCTTGTACAGATTCTCGTCGTTCGGTCCGAAAAGATTCCGGAAATGATCGTCGATTCTAAACCGCGCTTCACGACAGAACGTGTCGGCCAACGCGATCGCCTCTTTCTGCCCCTTCTTGGCGAGCATCATTGCCCGGACGCACGACGCGGACATCGCAAACAGCTCCGCACCAATATCTACCGCGCGGAAAAGCACTGCCTGCTTTCGCTCGAGCTTTGGTCCGTACCGCACCATCGCATGAAAGATCGAGCGGCCGAGGTGCCGGGTGTTTCGCTCGATGTAGCGCATGTGTGTGGCGAGCTTTCCAAACTCGCCGAAAGTCTTGAGACGGCCTGCGCTGATGAATCTCGTTGGATACCACGTTAGGTAGAACGGCGTGGACTTCGCCATCGCCGACAGCCGCTCCTTCATCTTCGATTCCGGATTCACGATGTTGAACGCAAGCTTGAAATGGTGATCGACAGCTTCACGCGCGATGAACAGCCGCATGATCTCCGACGATCCCTCGAAGATCAGGTTGATGCGATAGTCGCGCATCGCGCGCTCGACAGCGATTGGCTCTTCACCGCGACTCGCGAGAGAATCCGCAGTCTCGTAACCGCGTCCGCCCCGAATCTGAAGCGTGTCGTCGATGATTTTCCAGCCGGCTTCCGAGTTGTACAGCTTCGCGATCGCGGCTTCGAGCCGGATGTCGTAACCGCCCTTTTCATACAGCGCCGTCGCCAGCTCGGCGACTGCTTCCATCGCGAACGTGTTAGCCGCCATGCGCGCGATTTTTTGAGCGACAGCTTCGTGCTTGCCAATTGGCTGCCCCCACTGCACGCGCTCCATCGCCCACTTTCTGGCGATCCGCAACATCATCTTGCCCGCACCAGCGCATCCCGCCGGAAGCGTGAGCCGGCCGGTGTTGAGCGTAATCAGCGCGAGCTTCAGTCCCTTCCCTTCTCCCCAGAGAATGTTCTCGCGCGGGACTTTCACGTTGTTGAAGCGGATGACGCCGTTCTCGATCGCTTTCAACCCCATGAACCGCAGGCGATGGACAACTTCCACTCCGGGCATGCTCGCGTCGACGATGAACGCAGTGATCTGCTTGACGTTCTTTCCTTTCGACTGCTTGTCCGGAGTTCTCGCCATCACGACGAACAGCTCAGCCCGCGTGCCGTTGGTGCACCAGAGCTTTTCGCCGTTGATGATGAAGTGCTCGCCGTCTTCGGTTGGCGTGGCAGTAGTGCGAAGATTTGCTGGATCGGACCCCGCATCCACTTCCGTGAGCGCGAACGCCGAGATCGCACCCTTGGCGAGACGAGGAAAGAATCTCTTCTTCTGCTCGTCGGTGCCGAAAAGCTTGAGCGGCTGCGGAACGCCGATCGACTGGCTTGCGGACAACAGCGCGACAAGCGACCCGTCTTTTGAAGTGACGAGCTCCATCGCGCGGATGTAGCTCATCTGCGAGAGCCCCAGGCCGCCGTATTCTTTCGGAATCTTGATGCCGAAGGCGCCGATGTCTCGCAGTTCCTGCACCAGCGGCTCGGGAATCTCTCCCGTCCGGTCGATCTCGGCAGAGTCAACGCGGTCGATCAGCGCCTTCAGCCTGTCCATAAAGGGCTTCGCGCGTGCCTCTTCGGCATCGTCGTTCGGGGGATGCGGGTAAATCAGATCGGGCCGGAATCGGCCAAGGAATAGTTCGCGAGCGAAGCTGGGATGCTCCCATTCGGTTTCGCGCGCCGATTCTGCAACGTCTCGCGCTTCCTTTTCGGTAGCGAGTGCCTGCGAGTGGTCCGTCATTTCCGTCTCACGAAGAGGAACATTCCAATAATAGAGATGGTTGCGAAGGAAAACCACTGAATCGCGTACGACTGATGGGGACCTTCATCGAGGGGAGGTACGTCGAGCCGGGGAGGGACGTCAGGGCCGGCCTTTGCTCTTCCTGATATTAGTATCAGATGATACGACGCAATGGGATAGGGGAAATCCTTGGATAGCGTCCTCTCATCCAGCCACCGGTAGGACCGGTCGCGGCCGGCGAGCTTCGGCGTACCGTCCTGATGAACGAAATAGACGACGAACGCTTCACCTGAAAGCGTGTCCGGTTCCTTCCATCGTTTTCGCTCGATCGTCATGCCGTCCGGGGCGTAGACCCAGCCCCGAGTGATGAGAACTGCGGTGTCGTTACCTGCTACTCGCAAAGGCGTGATTACCTGCACGCCAGGTGACCCGTTGCGGGTGCGATTCGTGACGTAAATCTCGTGATCGAAATCGTATGTGCCGTTGACAAGAACGCGACGGAAGTGCGCGACTCCTGTGTCGGCGGGTAGTTGCGACAGCGGAACTGGAGCAGTGGTCGCGCGGGCGGAGAGCTCCCGATTCAGCGCCTTACGTTCGGATACACGGGCAAGTTGCCACAAGGCCAGCCGAATGCAGACTATCGCGAAGATGCTTCCGAGCAGGACGAAAATGACGTTGCCGCGTTTCATGCGGCCAATCTAGCCCCGCGTGCGAGCATGCTGTGTAAATCTGGCGCGCCGGCGTCTTGCGGCCCAATGAGGGTCACGAAAGAGACGGCATACAGACTGGGGCGGGAGGACTCGAACCTCCAACTTCCGCATTAACAGTGCGGCGGTCTGCCAATTGACCTACACCCCAAAGATTATCGAGTTCGACTCAACCTCACCTGTCAACGTGCAAGCTTGCAAGTGGCTTCGACACGTCGCAGGTAATCATTCTGTCTTGATCGCGCTGTCAGGCATGATTTGGATCGCCCAATGCGACTACGACTATTAGTTGCTTTATCGAGGCCCGACAGCGATGGGTCGGGTCGCTTACGCGACGTGCCGCAATATCGCCGCATCGCGAATTCCGTCAGCGCGTAACAGCGCGGTCAACAGAAGATCAGCCGGTGCCGGGCAGTCAGGAACACGCTAGGTGTTCACCAGCTGTACCCGACGATCTCGCCCTTGTTGTTGATCCCGGTCGCAATAGCTCGTGTCTTCCCCGGCAGAGGTGGGATCTCGATCATTCCCTGAGCTTCGGTCCAGACGAACGACTGCTCGGCCGTGCGGAGAAGCACCTGCCCCAGATTGTTGACGCCCACCGACCCATTTGGCACCGGCAGCTCAGACAGCCCGCCGGACATCGTCCACCAGAACTGCAGGCCAAAGTTCGAAATCAGGATCCGTCCATCCTGACTGACCGCGCGGGCACTCCACCCGCATTGATCCCCGCTGCAGTTGTCCAGAATGGTGGACCCGGTTGCCGTCCAGAGCATGGCATGTAATCCGATTTCGCTCTGATATCGGCCGAACTCGGGATCATCGATGATCGGGCTCCACCTGAACGTGTAACCAACAATTTGGCCCGCATCGTTTATTGCCGACGCCCGTCCGCTCTCACCAGGCAACGTTTCGAGAAGCTGCACTCCGGCACTTCGTGTCCAGCGAGCTGGACGCGCAGTATTTGAGACAATTGTTTGACCGACTATTTCTCCCTTGTTGT
>JBDSBT010000269.1:0-8112 GCA_039921425.1 Gemmatimonadaceae bacterium
ATGTGCGGAATGATCGGCCCGGTCTCGCAGCCGGGCCCGTTTCGCCAGGTCTGCTTTGGATCGTCGGGCGCACTCGATGATATCGGCAAGCTCGGCAGAATCAATGTTGTATTGTCCTGCTGAGCGCCGTAGACGCGATAGGGAAACTGGTTGTCCAGGTAAACCTGATATATCTCGGCAGTCGGCTGATTGTACTGCGACGACCAGGTGTGTCCGCCGTCCAGCGTGACGTTCGCCCCCCCGTCGTTCGATTGAATCATGATCGACGAGTTTCGGGGATTGATCCACAGGTCATGATTGTCGCCGTGCGGCGTTTCGACGGTCGCCCACGTTTTGCCGCCGTCAATCGACTTGTAGAATCCTTCTGTGCCTGAGTAAACGACGTCGGCGTTGCTCGGATCCGCGTCGAGATTTGTGTAATAGAACGGCCGGGTGATGATTCCCTTTGTGACTGTATCGATCGCCGTGAACGACACACCGGCGTTGTCGGATCGATAGAGTCCGCCGCCAGGACTCGCCTCCATCAAGACGTAGAGCCTGTCGGGCTTCGCGGCAGATACGGCAAAGTCAGCCTTTCCAACCAAACCGGATGGAAGCCCGTTCGTCAGTTTCGTCCAGGTGTCGCCGCCGTCGGAACTTTTGTAGACACCGCCCTCGTGCGCACCGCTGATGATTGTCCACGGCTTTCGCTCGGCTCGCCACATAGCGGCGTAAACGACGTTTGGGTTTCCCGGCTGGAGTTCGATGTCTACCGCACCCGTAGAGTCGGAAACGAAGAGGACCTTCTGCCATGTGTGCCCGCCATCGCGCGTTCTATAGACTCCACGGTCAGCAGTCGGTTTGAATGGATTTCCCATCGCCGCAACGAACACGATTTCGGGAGTTGTCGGATGGACGTTTACGGAGCCGATCTGACCAACGTCCTTGAGACCGATGTGATTCCATGTCTTGCCGGCGTCCATCGACTTGTAAATGCCCTTGCCGATTGAGACGTTGCTCCGAATTGCATCCGACCCTGTGCCGGCGTAGATGACATTTGGATCCGAGTCGGCGACGTCGATTGATCCCATCGATGCGGAAGCAAAGTACCCGTCCGAGATGTTGTCCCACGACGCGCCGGAGTCCGTTGTCTTCCAGACGCCACCACCGGTCGAGCCCATGTAGAACGTCTGCGGCTGTTGAGCGACACCTGTTACGGTCGTCACTCGGCCTCCGCGCGCCGGACCGATCATCCTATAGCGAAGTGCGTCAATCTTCGACGAGTCGAAAGTCGTCAGGATGGGTGCGGGGCCCGTCGGGCGCGATTGGACCAGTTGTGACTCGGCACCTGTTGAAAGAAGGGAAGCTCCGAGTACAGCCGAGACCACGCGAGCCATGGCTCGCGCGATCACGCGGCTTCGGCCGGTAGCTGCAGCACGACGCGATACGCCTGCACATCATCTCGCTTCAGGCTGTTGTACGTACCCCAAAGGTAGACACGGAATTTTCTGAAATGAGATTGACCCCACCGGCGCACGATCTCGTCCTTTGCCGCATCGAATCGTTCGGCCCAGGCACGCGCCGTCAGCGCGTAGCTGTGACGGTCGTCATGAACCACTTCGACCTGGAACGGCGATTCCGCTACGGCGCGCAGGTAGTCGTGCAGGCACATGGGCGACCCGTTGCCGGGATAGATGTGCTTGCGAAGAAAACTCGAAATATCGTATTTGCGACGCTTGGCGCACGCGTCCAGGTAGACCTTTCCGCCTGGCTTAAGCAGAGACTTGTAGATCGCCAGCGATGCATCGTAGTCAGGCAAATGCTCCGTCACGCCCAGAATCACGATTGCATCGTACAACTCGGCCGGCTTGTGCTCGTGAAGGTGCTGATACGCGACTTTGCACGGAAGATTTTCTCGCGCAATGAGGTCGTTGATGAATTTCTCGGAGTCGCGCGAGATCGTCAGCGAAGTCACATGGATGCCCCGCTTTCCTGCTGCCTCGGTAAAAGCACCCCAGCCACCACCGACGTCGAGGACCCGCTGCCCGGGCTTCGCTCCGATCGAATGGAGCGCGAAGTCGATCTTCCGGGTGATCGCGTCTTCGAGCGACTCGTCGTCGCGATCATAGACTCCCTGCGAATAACACCGGTGTCTCGTGTCGAGGAAGGCGAGGAAAAATTCGGGCTCAATGTCGTAGTGATGCGATATGTGCTCTTTGTCGGTATGCGCCTGACCGCGCACCTTGGGCCAGTACATATGCCACGCGGTAATCAAGGGATGCCGGTCGACAAAGAAATTGCGATGAGTCATAACCGCTTCAAAATCTCCCTCCACATCCAAACGGCCTGACATGTATGACTCGGCAATCACGAGCCGGTCGAGCGTCGCCATGGCGTCGAGGCAGCGCTGGTCGCGCGCGACAATCGTGAATTCGGGTGCTCCGCGGCCAAGAAGGTGCTGCTTTCCGTCAGGCCCCTGGACGGCGAAGCTCGGGCCCGTAGGCCCGAAAAATTCCTCGTAACGTTGTTCAAATCTCGAAACGACCTGATCTATTCCGCTCATGTGTTGCTCCAATGGGTGCGCCTGGAGGCCGTAACACAGGCCAGCGGGTAGTATCAGAGGGAATTCACGGTAGCGCAACCGCCTCCACTAGCGGAGAGAGTAGTATCCGGCGTAGCTGCCAGTGGTCGCACCGAGAAAACCAAAAAACTTCATAAGCCTGTCCAACGATCGAATCGAAGGATTGGCAACGTTGCCGCGCTAGCGCCGAATGTCTCCGGGCGGAGAAAACGCAGCCTGCTGCGCGGCGCCGACCGACAGCGAATGAGTCGGGTTCTCTGTAAGGACCTTCGTCATGAAGCGCTGCCCCTCGCCAATTCGCTCGACTTCGATCTGAGTTGCCTCCACCACCTGCTCCATCCGGCTCATTCGTTCCGCGATCTCTTTGGGGAAAGCGGCGATCACCTGGCCGCCGCGCTTCCAGATGCGGCGGGCGAACGCGATCGACAGCGGCAGTATCGCGCAGACGATGAAAAGTCCCCCCAATACCCATGCCTCATCGGGCGGTCCCGTGCGCGGCGGCTCCGGCAATTCGATCGCTGCCCCCGGAACCGCGGCAGACTTGGCGACCTGCGCGTCCGCGTCGGACATCTGCTTTTGCAGGTTCGATATCCGGCCGTCTACATCGGTGATACGCGATTCGAGCCCTTTCTTGTCAGCGCCGGTGACGGCAGGATCCTGGAGCTGGGTGGACAATTCCCGCCGCGTGCTTTCGAGGCCGTCCATCTGACGGCTAAGCTCTTTGCGCTGCGCCTTGAATGCCTGGTAGACGGCCTGTGGACTCGACAGGACCTCGTTTCCAACCGTAACGGTAGGAGCTACTACAGGAGCATTATTGCCAGCGGACGTTTGATATGGCATCGATAATTCCTATTGTGGTTCGGGCCGCGTAGAGCGGGTGCTCGCGAATAAAATTACCGTACGAAGCCAGCCGTGATCAGGATTCCGCCCGACGGAGAAAAAATCGTCATTCCTTTGACGGCTTCCGCGCGAATCCATTTGTTGTCTCCGTATCGAAGGCCGACGCGGATCTCGCTCAGGTTTTCGACACCCCTGATTGCGCTGTGCGCGTATCCGTGCTGCTGCCCGATGACCATCGCTTCGGGCGTAAAGGCTTGCCCCAAGTGCAGCTCCGCTCGCAACGCGTACAGGAACAGGTCATCCTGTTCGAAACGCGTCTCGCGAGTTCCGTAAACCCCCAGTCCTGCTTCTCCGGAAATATTCAGAATCCCACGTATGCCACTTGCCCCGACCGTTGCGAAAAAATCAATTGCGTCACGGTCGAGCCCAGTGGTGTTGTCGGTGGTCGGTAGCCGCGTCCCGAATCTGAAGACCCCTGTTACCGGATATGTATCGGGCGTGATGCGAATTGATGTAGACAGGCGATAGTCGCCGGAGTCATTGCGACGTTTGTCCCTGGCTGATTGGACACCGGGGTATGGATCTGCGAAGCGTGATTTTTCCTCGAGAAGCCGTTGTCCCGTTCCGGCCGCTTCAAGCGCCACTCGCCCTGTGCGCCAGGCGAGCGAAAAATTGCCCAGCTCCGTCAGCGTTCCCGATGTTCCTGCGAGCGACGCCCGCTGCTCGTAGAGTCGTGATGCGCCGAGCTCAGCGGCGACGGTTGTCCCTTGCCGGAGCACACGCCATGGGATGGGCTCCAGAGGTCGCAGCTGCGCGGCCGCCGGGGGGGCCGCCACGAAGATCGAAGCAGCAAAGAGCCATGTCGCGCGAGTCACTGCGCTTCCAGCCACCGCCCAGGAGCGCGATCCCTATTGAGCGCTCACAACCTGCACGGTGAAAACGAGGACGGAGTTGCCGGGGATCGGGCCGTTGCCATTGGCACCGTACCCAAGCGCTGGTGGAATGAGGATCTGGCGCGTGCCGCCGACGCGCATTCCGGGAACTCCTTCGTCGAAACCGGCGATCAGCTGTCCGGCGCCAAGCCTGAACGTGAGCAGGGTTGAGGCGCTGGTGTTGCTGTCGAAGAGCGTGCCGTTGGCGAGGTAGCCACTGTACTTGACGCCTAGGCTCTGGCCAGCCGCTACAACGGCTCCCGGGCCGACGATGACGTCCCGGACGTAAGCTCCGTTGGTGGTGCGGGTCGAGGCTGCGATATTGACGCCGAGTGATGACGCGAAGGTCGTCTCCTCTACAGTTGCGGACTTCACGCCCGTTGAATCGGACGAAAAGCACCCGCTCGTAACCAGCGGGAACACGGCAAGCGCAAGAATGGGCAGAATTCGTTTTGTCAGGATCATGATTGGCGTTAGGGAGGTTGTTCCAATTTAGCGAGTGCGGTTGAATCGATGTTACCCCAAAGAAAAAAGCCGCCAGGATCTGACGGCTTTCTTTTGGATCGTAGAGGACTATTTGACGGTAGCTCTCTCGAGCGTGACCTTCGTTCCTTCGCGGTTCGCAAGAAGAACGGCGCCGGCAGGCCCAAAGGCGACGATGGTGCGTCCCATCGGGATCTGAACCCGGTCAACGAGCTCGCCCTTCCGGTTCAAGACGTCGTACACCGGACCACCCGGAATCGAACTAGTGGGAATTGTGCGAACCCAGAGGTTACCCTCCCTATCAGCGCGGGTGGAGCCCGCAAAGAATGGAGGCTTGTAGTCGGGAAGTTCGCTCGCAGGAATGAAATTCTGCTGAATCTGCGGCAACCCGCCCCGCGCGGACGCTCCACCGCCACCCCCCGGTCCGGCGTTTCCGAACACGAAGACCTGAGGTCCGCCACCTCCGGGCGCAGCACCGCCCGGTGTAGCTGCTGTTGGAGCGCTGGTGCCCTGTCTGGCGCGCGCCGCCTTCAGCGAATCGACGAAAGCCACCTTGTCCTCTTCTGTCATACGCTGCCAATCAAACGGGACCTTTGGCGACGAAGCCTTCGATCCATCGGGATTGATCCAGTCGACGTGATAGTCTTTTCCTCGAACGAAGGCGACGGCACCATCGGGAGTCATTGCCCAGTCGTCTACGGTCGGAAGCGGATTGATCTGCGACGACATGCGAACATTGCCGTTGTCGTCACGCTGTACATCCATCTTGATCTTCGGAGTCCTGATGTATCCAAGCGTATCTACAACGCGAGTGGCGAGATCAATTCGGAGTACCGGTGCTGAGTCCGGGATCTGGGGCGGGACAAATGCGCCTTGACCGCCAGCGACTCCGGCACCGCCACCTGCGTTCACGGCTCGTGTCTGAAACTGCGGCTGGGCGCGATAGACGAGCTTCCCGTTGGGCGCGAGTACAGGGTTACCAATCGGTGAGGCCAGCATGTTGGCGTCCTGAGCACGCGGAACGGAAATCACGCGCGCAACGTTGCCGGTCGGATCTATAACCAGCATCGAAAGCGAACTGGGGTCAACGAATATCGACGAATCACCCTTGTAGCCCGCGAGGCCGCCCGTTCTGCCGCCGTATGCGTTGGCGGTAGCGCTTGTGGAATCGGCGACAATCGTGAACGAACTCAGCTGCGGGTTGAAAAGAAGCAACCGTCGCCCAGGGACATCGTTGACCAGCACACTCCCGTCTGACAGCGGCCGGACGCCGGTGATGTTCGCGAAAGTCTCGGCCGTTTTTCCGGCCGTCGCCCCGAGCTGCCGGATGGGAGGACGCTGTTGCGCGGAGGCTGCGCTTGCTGCTGCTGCTGCTGCCGTAGCGAGCAATGCAATCGTCGTATATCGCTTGTGATTCTTCATGACTCCATCGAGTAAAAGGGGAGTGTTAACTCTCATATGCCTGCTACTGCCTGATAATCACTGTCTGCGTACCACCAGCACCGCCAGAAAAGACGGCATCCCCGCCGAATGAGCTAAATCCGCCGCCGCCAAATCCTGAAACACCCGAGAACGTCGCGGTGCCAGCGCGAATCGAGGCGAGATAGCGAGGCTCCAAAAAGCTGGAGACAAACGCTGGCAGCTTCCTGCGCTGTTCAGGTGTGAGCAGCGACTTGATTGTGGGAGCGAGAACTGAGAGCTCGTCGATCGTCGATTTGCGAGCAATCATGTACCGGTCGTAAGCCTCGCTCTTGTCATATCCATTCGGGAGATCGGCGAAATATTTCGCGATCGGGGACCATAGTTTGTCGTTCCGGATCGTGTAACGCCTGTTCATCGATGCAAGGCTATCGGCCTGCATTGCGTTCAACTGAATAGAATCCTGCTGCCTGAGTATCGTCGCCATAGGGTTCGGAATGCCACCGCTTCCGTAAATCGCCTTCAGCATGATTTCCGGAGCCCTGGTGCCTTCGGTGCGACGCCCGCGATCGAGCTGCTGGGTGAGAAGCTGCCTCTCTCTCGTCGGTCCAATGTCGAAGCGCATCATTGCGGTGAGCGTCACCGGCAGCCTGAATGCTCCGAGCGCCTGGTTCGTCGCACCGAATCTCTGGTTTACTTCGTACTTGTATCGCCTGGTCGCGGGATCGAAGCCGCGGACGTACAGGAGTTGCGGATCGGGGTTTGTCGGCTGGCCCCAGCCGCTGAGATTGTCGGAGCCATGCAGGAGCAGGTCGGCAGCTCCGAGGGGGTTCGAAACCTGGAATGATATTGTCGCGCGTTGCGGCATTCTCACCTTGATCGGATTGAACGACACCGACATGTTCGCCGAGGACATCCACGGCGCCTGGCAGCTGTTTCTTGCCGCGAGGTTTCCGAGCTGACTCTGCAGGCAGCTCTTCGTGCTTTCCGATCCATTGTTGAGAAGTGACTGAATTCCTGCTACGAGTGCAGGGTCGGAGCCGAGCAGGGACTGTGGATCCCTCGTTCGTGGAATGAACGCTCGATCGTTGTTGTAACCGTCGCCGTTGATGTCGCCGGCCACCATCGGAGTATACGGCGACCCGGAGCGGAACTGGCCAAACCAGTTCACGCGAACGAAATCAAAGAAATTGTACCCGACGTTGTACACGATCTGATGACGCGAATCGAACGAGGAGCGGCCCCACTCCGTGTCGAGAGGATTCGAAGCTGTGCTGCTGAATCCTCCGAACTGCTCACGCACGTTCGAATACACGTACGAGAGACTCCAGCTGAGGCTCGTCGAGAAATTGGATGGCGAGAGTGTGATTCTCCCCTGGCGGCTCTCCGACTTGAGATCGGACGTCTGTTCGATGACTCTCGAGAACAACGGCGAATTGCGACCATCCTGTGCGGCCGTCGCGCCAGTGGCGGCCACGATGCTCGTCGCGTTCACATACACCGGTCTGCCGCCCTCAGAAGCAAGAGCAAAGCGCGAAAGCGGATTGAAGTTGAGATCAGTAATGCCCTGCTGATTCAGGTTCATCGAATAGGTGGCTTCAATCTGGCTCGTGAACCTGTTGCCGAGTATTGGACCGCTCCACTGAACGTTGGAGCGAAGGCTCCTGGGCGGCTGATAATCCTTCCCGAACAGTGACACGGCCGGCGCTGCACTGGAGAATACGGTACCCGTCGTGCCATCCGCGCACTTGCCCGGAATGAGCGACGTGTTGCCTGCGTAAGAGGCCCAGTCAGGAACAGGCGTTGCTGCGCCGATGCAAGTGAGCTGCTGCACCCCGGACGCGAGTCCTGTGTTGTCGAGCGCGTTACCGAGAAGAT
>JBDSBT010000270.1:0-13859 GCA_039921425.1 Gemmatimonadaceae bacterium
AGCTCTCGAACTACAATTTCCTCAACAGCGCCAGACGTCTCGATCTCACGACTCGACTGTCGAAGATCGGAATCGGTGATCCGCTCTCAGGCGCGAAAGCGCTTTGTCCACGCGCGCAGCGTGATCCGTTCAGTCGGAAGGTCAACTACTACGTCGGCGCTACACTGCGGCAGCCGGTGTTTCCCGGATTGCGCGCTCTTCCGACCATCACGGTGTTCAGCGAGAGAATATCGGAGTACAACGCGTACCTCCGCACGACGACCATCGGAGGGGTGGCTTCACTCGAGCTGAGGCGATGGCCGACTGTGCCGGTGACGTTCGCGTACTCGATGGACCTCGGACGGACTGAAGCCCAGCCGGCATTGTTCTGCGCGGTATTCAATTTCTGCGCGGCCGAAGACCGGAGGAGAGTTCAGCAGACGCAGCGACTTGCAGTTTTGAGCGCTGTCTTCTCACGCGATCGAACAAACAGTATCGTTTCCCCGAGTCAGGGATATCAATGGCGAGTGGAAGGGCGTCATGCATCGCGTTTCATTCTTTCGGACTCGGCGCTTCAGTTCAATAAAGTCATTGGCGAGAGGTCCCATTACTGGGCGGCTGGAACAAGCAGCGTGATTGCCTTCAGGATTCGCGGTGGTTCGGTATTTGGAAGAAGCTTTGGCAATACCACGGGATTCATTCCCCCACAGGAGCGTCTCTACGCCGGCGGTCCGACAACTGTGCGAGGATTTTCGCAGAACGAGCTTGGTTCCGCGATCTACATCGCGAACTCGTTCAGCATCTTGCTTCCCAATGAGCTTGGACAGCCAGACACATTATTCCGGGTTGCCGATTCAGTGCGTGATTTTCGGCGCGCCGTTCCAGTCGGCGGAAACTCAATGGTCGTTGCGAATCTCGAGCTGAGGTTGCCCAGTCCGTTCCTGCCTGATTTGCTTCAGTGGACAGTGTTCACGGATGGCGGGGATGTGTGGAACCGCGGGCAATCGAACAGCTTCCAGAATTTCGCGTTCAAGGTCACGCCGGGAATTCAGCTGACGGCGTTCTCGCCCGTTGGTCCGGTGAGAATCGTGATTGGATACAATCCGTACAGGCGTCCCTCGGGTCCTTTGTACTACGAAGTTCCCAACGGTGGAACGGGAGACGCGAATAGTCCGGCTGCTGGAAGTCTCCCGTGCGTCAGCCCGGGAAATCTTCTGCCGGTCCACCTCGTGGGAGATCGTCTCACGCAGAGTGAGGGGCGTTGTCCTGCGACGTTCACGCCGAGTACGTCGAGCAGCTTTCGAAGTCGCCTCACGTTTGGACTCGCCATCGGGCAGGCTTTTTAGAAGCGCATGTCACGCCGTCGCCAGATCGTCGCGTGGAGTGCGGTCGCACTCGTCGTAGTCATCCTGCTGATGGCGGGATTTGTCGTATCGCTCACGCAGACAGGGTTTGGACAGAATCAGGTCCGCGCCTACGTTCAGTCGTGGGTTGGCGGAAAGGTCCGGGGCAAATTCTTTGTCGGGAAAATCAGCGGTGGTTTCGTAAACGGCGTCACGATCGATTCGATCGAGATTCGTGACGGCGAGGACTCGCTCTTTCTTGCGACTGGTCCGGTTCACGTGCAGTACGACATGCGTGATCTGTTTGACAGGCGAATCCTGCTCAGCCACGTGAACATCGAGCACCCTGTTGCGCACTTCAAGCAGCATGAGAAGGGCGATTGGAATTTTCAGCGGATTTTTCCGTCGGGCCCGAAGAAACCGCCAGGAACAGCGCGTGGCTTCGGCGATTACATCGTGATGGATTCGGCGGACATCCACAATGGATCTATCGTGGTCAGTCTATCGTGGCATCCATCCGACACCCTGCGAGGCGCGAAGCGCGACAGCGTGATCAAGCACGCCCTTGGCTCATTGACACGCGTCTCACCCGGCAATCAGTGGCGAAGCGAAATCAACAAGACCAGCGAAGGGTTCTCGCGCGTTTACCGTTTCAATCAATTCCAGGCAAGCGTCGGCTACGCGCGGATCGCGGATCCTGATAGCGTTGGGCGTTTTGTCCGGCTTACGAGCGCCAGCCTCAACTCGTTCGACCCTCCGCTGTCGGTCAAGAGCATCTCGGCAGACATCAGGCATCATGGCGATTCCGTCTGGGTAACTTCACCCGGTTTTCGTTTGACGAATTCCAGTGGTCGAATTCCTTTCGGAAAAATTGTGTGGGGAAGCAAGTTGCCGGTTCGGTACGATTTCCATCTGATCGGTGATCAAGTCGCAATGAGCGATATCGCGTGGGTGTACCAGACCCTTCCAGTAACTGGTGGCGGCCGGATGGATCTGTACATCAACAACATGGCTCATCCTCGTGTAGTGGACTACGCGATCAAGAACATGGACGTGCGGACGACCAGGTCGCGTCTGGCCGGTGACATGACGTACGCCGTAGGTGGCCGGGTCCTCACGCTCAAGGACGTGCGTGTGAACGCGTCGCCTCTCGATTTCGACCTCATCAGGCAATTCAACGGAAAGCCGTTTCCATATCCCTGGCGCGGCCAGCTCACGGGCTATCTGCGAGGACCGGGAGGTCCGTTGGACCGGTTCAAGGTCGATGACACGAAATTCACATTCAACGATGCCAACGTTCCGGGGGCCGTCGCACGAGGATCCGCGCACGGAGAGCTGAATATTCTTTATCCTGCGTTCACTGTTTTCCGCGGCCTCGACGTGAACGTCGAGACGCTCGATCTGCGCACGATGCAGTACCTGAATCCGCTGTTTCCCGAGATCAAAGGAACGGTTTCTGGAAAGGCGCGTCTCGACTCGTCGTGGCTCGATGTACGCTTCTCAGACGCGGACCTTACTCATCACGACGGGTTGCTTCCGACTTCGCGAGTCACGGGAAGTGGCCGAATGACGTCGCTGCCGAAAGAGATGGCGTACGACGTGGACCTTCAGGCTCTTCCGCTGTCGATGACGGCGCTTCACAACTCGTACCCGAGTATTCCTCTCAGAGGAAATTTTGCCGGTCCTATCAAGGTCAAGGGGGTGCCGACAAACATGGACGTCGTGACGACGCTCACCGGCGCCGGCGGAACACTGTCTTTCACAGGAAAAGTTGACGGCAGTCTTCCCGACTACGGCTATCACGGATCGGGGACGCTGGCCGATATCAACCTCCGCACGCTCATCGAGAATCCGAAGGCTCCACGAACGATGCTCGGCGGCGACTACTCTATCGACTTCATCGGAGACTCACTTGTCGTTGGCGCAGGAACGATCAAGGGATCTGTGCACGGCACGGCCGAAAAGCTGAAGATATCTTCATCGACTGTGACGGTGCGTCTCGATCACGGAATCGCGCACATCGACACGCTTCTCGTTCAGAGCGATGTGGCACACGCGAGCGCATCGGGTGACGTCGGACTGCTGGAGGGGAAATCGGGAAAGCTTGCCTTCGCCGTTTCGGTGGACTCGCTGGCTGACGTCAAGCGATATATCGGCCAGAATTCGTCGATCTCGGGGGACTCGATTACCGGCTCGCTCAGGATTGCCGGCGAAGTTTCGGGAACGAAAAATCATCTGACGCTCGACGGCACGATGACGGGTCGCGAGTTATACGCGGAAGGGAAAACCGTCGGTCATATCAGCGGGAAATTTTCACTCGCCGATCTGACTGGAACGCCAAATGGTGACGTCGTGTTCAGTGCGGACACCATTCGCGCTGGTGCGTTCGGCTTTACGTCGCTCACTGCCGCGGCCAAGGTCAACTCGCTGACCAGTGCCAGCTTTGACGCAAGATTGGCCAGCGAAGGCGGCGTGGTCTCCGCTGTTGCCGGAACCGCCAGCATGGCGGGAGACACCACTCTGATTCGCGTTGACAGCGGGAATGTCGTCGTCTCCAACGGTAACAGCTATCGTCTCGAGGCGCCGGTGAACGCGCGGCTCATTCCAGGCGGCGGATCTCTCGACTCTCTTCTGCTCCGTCATTCAAGCACGGCGCGCCTTGCCGTTCGTGACGTAAAGCTCAGCGGCGACTCTGTTCGCGGAAACCTTAGAACAGATAGCGTGGACCTTGGAGTTCTTGAGGCATTCATTCCCGGTTTCACGAGCGCTCACGGCCAGCTCGTCGCCAACGTCGATGTTCGAGGCACGGTGAAGCAGCCCGTCATCGACGGGCAATTCAGAATCAAGAATGGGGCACTCACGCTGACCAACGTCGGCCTCGCCCTCAGTCAGGTGAACGCCGACGTACTCCTGGAGCGGGACACCGTGTTCATCCAGCGGATGTCGGCCGAGACCTCTCGTGAGCGCAGAGGCACACTTGGTGTCGAGGGTTTTGTGAGTCTGGCGGAATACACGAATCCTGTGTTCGCGCTCAAGGCACGAGCAAGGAATTTCCATATAATAGAAAAGCCGGGTCTCGCTTCTCTCGACATTTCCACCGATCAGGACCTGACGCTGACGGGTCGGTACAAGAACGCGCGGGTGAGCGGAGCGATCAGGGTCGATCGAGGATCTATCTACATTCCCGAGCTCATCACCAAACAGATCGTTGACCTGAGTGACCCGGAATTCGCGGGAATCGTCGATACCCTGCTCTCTCGGGACCGAAAGCTCCTTCCCGAAACGCCGAGTGAGTTTGCGCGGAATCTCACGCTGGAGAATGTGGCGGTGAACATCGGCGACGGTGTGTGGTTGCGGTCGTCAGAAGCAAACGTGAAGCTTGGCGGCTCACTCAACGTCACGCTCGGGCGCAGCCCGACCACCGGCGATCGCTCCCAACTCGCGCTCGAAGGAACGCTCAACGCCGTTCGTGGAACGTATCGCCTCACCCTTGTCGATCCTTTCGTTCAGCCCACGTTCGACGTGGAGAGCGGAAATCTCCGATTCTTCGGAACGCCGGACTTGAATCCCACGCTCGATATCCGCGCGATTCACACCATTCGCCAGCCCAATCAGACGAGCGCGAACCTTCGTGACATTCGCGTTCGCGTGACGATCGGCGGAACCCTGTCTCAGCCAAACCTGACCCTCGACAACCCGGACAACCTGCCGCTCTCCCAGTCTGATTTGCTCAGCTACCTGATCACCGGTGAGCCCGCCATCGCACTCGACAACTCGCAGGGTTTGTACAAGTCACAGATCGCATCATTCGGGTTGAGATACGCCGGAAATCTTCTGACGAACGCCATTCCGCGAAATCTGGTGGATATAGTCGAGTTGCAAACAGGTCGTATCAGCGATACAAATCGCGCTCAACAGGCGTCAGATCCTTATCTCTACAGTCTCCTCAACTCGAGGGCGATCGTCGGAAAACAGATTGGCAACAACTGGTTCCTCGGCCTGAGCACCGGGCTGTGCGTGGTGAACGCGAACAATTTCCGCGACAACTTCGGGCTGAAGATCGAGTATCGCTTCAACTCCATTTACACGGCACAAGCCGGCGTCGAACCGGGATCGAGCGATATTACCTGCGCGCGAAATGCGCCACAGATTCAACAGCAGACTCCGAGACAGCTTGGCTTCGACTTCTTCCGCACGTGGAGATTCTGAGTGACTGAGCTTCGCGATAAAGACGCGATGATGTGCGGCGCGTGCGGGAACGAGGAGCGCGCCTCCGAAGGCTATCCGTGCACGAGCTGCGGCACTTTCATCTGCGTAATGTGCAGTTTCAGAGGCGTTGTTCAGTGTCGCAACTGCGCTGAGCTGGCGCGGAAGTCCGAAGTCCCGCCCACCCCACCGCCAGAAATTCCACTTATCGACTGGGCAGAGCATTGAGCCCGCGCTTCGTTCGCGTCCGCACTCCCATCGGTCCGCTGTTTCGTGAACCGAAAGCGTCGAGCGTGCAGGAAACGCAGCTGCTCTATGGGCACTGCGCCGAAATTCGCGAAACGGAAGGAAAATGGATGCGCGTTCGTGGCGGCGACGGTTACGAGGGCTGGATCCACGAAGGGTTCTGCGAGGTCGCTGAAGGCGCGGGTTGTGACGCGTGGGGCTGGGACAGCGAGAAGGAGATCTCGATGGGCTGCAGCATGCGCGACGATCGCGGCACAACGATCGACCTCCCGTTGGGAGCGGTGCTTCAGGGAGGAAGATGCCTGGGTGGGCGCGCTCTCGACCTCAGTCGCCGACGTGAGGTCTTTCCGGCCGAGGCAAGCGCGATCGTCGCCTCGGCAACTGGCCTGTTTCAGGGGACGTACTACCAGTGGGGCGGAATAACGCCGTGGGGGGCGGACTGCTCCGGGATGGTCCAGACTGTGTTCGCACTGCATGGCGTGAAGCTCCTCCGCGATGCGTGGCAACAGGCAACGCAGGGAGTTCATATCGACGGTGGTCTCGATGCGATTGCCCCCGGAGACTTGTTGTTTTTCTCGGACCGGGAAGACGGACACATCACGCACGTTGCGTTGACGGTCGCTCTGAATCGTTGCGTTCACTTGGCCATCGGTCGTGGCGGGCACTACCTCGAAACGCTCGACAGGCCCGACGAGTACGTCCGCGGTCTGCTCCGAAACTTCCGATTTGCGCGACGAATTCTCGCTGGAACGGCGCAACGGCTAGCTGAAGATTCCCGCCGGTTGAGGTAGCACGACCGGAGGCGCCCCGCTCACATGAAGTCGCACTTCTGCGGTCGGCGTCTTGTCGAGCGCCACCTGCATCGTGTAGAGACCTGGCATGTTCAGCGGCAGGTCGATCACGGCGATAATCGGAAGGTCCATCTCGAATGCAGGGTTGGGCCCGGGCGCAACGTTCAGCTCTCCGTCCGACGACCACAACGACTCTCCCGCAGGATTTACCCAGCTGAACGTGAGCGTATGCGCCCCAACGTCTTCCATGCTGCCCTTTAGCCGCACGACGAAATGAGTACGCGGATGAAGCGACGGAAATCCGCCGACATGAAGCGCGTCAAATACGCCGAGTACGTTGAGCTTTCCTTCCTGGGAAAGATTGGCGCCATCGGCGAATACGGCGAAGGAGATGTGCATTCGCGGAAAGTAGAGGACTGAACCGTGAGCGGCTAGTTTACGCCCGATGATTCAGAGCCAGAAACAGAACTTCGGGAAAACTGACGCACTCCTTCTCCTGATGGCTCTGATCTGGGGCGTCAATTTCACCGTTGTGAAGTTCGGAACGACGGTGTTTTCTCCCCTCGCGTTCACCGGTCTTCGCGTCTTTCTCGCCGCCGTTGTACTTCTTGGCGTCTCGGCTACGCGCAGCAAGCCATGGCCTTCCCGAAAAGACATCCTCGGCCTGATGACTCTGGGAATGCTCGGCAACGGGCTCTATCAGATCTTTTTTGTAGAGGGAATTTCCCGCACGAATGTCGGAAACGCGGCGTTGATCGTGGCTGCCGCACCCGCATTCATTGCCATCATCAACAGGGTCGGCGGCGTGGAGCACGTTCACAAGCGAGTGCTGGCCGGCATTGCGATGTCGTTCGCGGGTGTGGCCCTGGTTGTTTTTGGTAGCGCGCAGTCGCCAAGGGGAACGACGACTTTGCTCGGTACGCTGCTGGTGTTCTGCGGCACGCTTTGCTGGACGGTGTTCACGATTCTCCTCCAGCCGTACGCGAGGAGACTCGATCCGCTGCACCTGTCGGGATTCACGATGCTGGGAGGTTGCGTGCCTCTTGCGATTGTGAGCCCGACGGCCCTGATCCACACCGACTGGTCGCGCGTTGGATTGGCAGCGTGGGGAGCGATCTTCTATGCGAGTATTATCTCGATGGGTGTCGCATATCTCTTCTGGTACCGTGGTCTCAGGGTTCTTGGGGCAACTCGCACCGCGGTGTATGGGAACCTTCAGCCGGTGATTGCAATCGCGGTCGCATGGATTTTTCTCAGCGAGCCGCCCACCGCGTGGCAGGGAGTCGGGACAGCGACAATCATGACCGGACTATTTCTGACTCGTACATGAGAATTGTTCTTTTTGACATTGATGGAACGCTGCTGAGAAGCGGCGGAGTTGGTCGAATCGCGATGGAACGGGCTCTGATTCGTGTTTTCGGATCGCCGGGAAGCAACGCATACCATTACGACGGCAAGACAGACAGACAGATCGTTCGCGATCTGATGCGAATCGATGGTATGACAGACGAGCAGATCGACGCGCGCATGGACGAGCTCGTCAACGAATATTTGCAGGGGCTGCGTGATGAGCTCGCGTCTGGAGACCGCGCCGTGCACGTGTTTGCTGGGGTGCGCGAGCTGCTCGACGCGCTCGAAAAAAGAGACGACATCGTGCTCGGTCTGCTCACCGGAAATGTCGAGCCTGGGGCCCGCGCGAAGCTGGGTGCGGCCGGAATCGACGTCGACCGATTCAAGGTCAATGCGTTTGGCTCCGATCACGAGTTGCGGCCAGAGCTCCCGGCAGTTGCCCAACGGCGAGCGCGGGAGCTTCTTGGAAAGGACATTGCGGGCAATCGCGTGATTGTAATCGGTGACACACCGGCGGATATCCGATGCGGCGAGTCAATTGGCGCGCGCGCGATCGGCGTTGCGACAGGGCGATACTCCACAGAAGATCTGGCCAGCCACGGCGCTTACGCCGTTTTTGAGAACCTCGCCAACACTGACGCCGTTATGCAGAGAATCCTGAATGCGTGAGGTCGAGCTCAAGGCGGTAGTTGATGATCTCCCAGCTCGCCGGAAACAAGTCGAGCGAGCGGGCGGAAGGCTTTCCTTCGCTGGAAGGCTCATGGACCGGCGATATGATTCGGCGAACGGTGACTTGATCCAGCGAGATCATGTACTGCGGCTTCGCATCTACGAGAGCGAAACGAAGCGCGACGGGCATCTCGACTTCAAGGGCGAGACGCGGTACGAAGATGGATACAAGGTCCGCGACGAGATCTCGACCGAGATCGGTGATCCGGAGGCCCTGGCGACAATGCTTGCCAACCTCGGCTTGAAAGTCATTCGGGAAATCGATCGGGAGATTTTTCAGTATTCCCTGGCGGGCGCGGTCGTTCGCTTTGAGCATTATCCGCGAATGGATGATCTCGTCGAGATCGAGGGAACCCCCGAGGCAATCGAACGGGCGATCTCGCTGCTTGGACTGCCTCGCTCCGGTTTCAGCGTCTGGCGTCTGGCGGACTTCATAACGGCTTACGAGACGCGCACCGGAGAGCGGGCAGCCGTGTCGGATCGCGAAATGGCCGGACAGTATTCGTTCTCGAGGGATTCCGCGTAGTCGTCCGCTCGCGATGTCATCCGCATCGTGGCCACAGCACTGGGCTCGATGGGTAGACGGGGTCGTTCGGGAGCCCTCGATTGCCCTGACAAAGTATCTCGATAGATTTACTCGGCAATGAAATCTGGTCTCAAAATTTGCCGCTTCGCCCTGTTTGCGATGGCGGCTGTCGCAACCAGGGCCGGCGCCCAGGAAAACTCGGCAAAACGCCTCTCTAGCATCGTAAGTGTTGCCGTTGAAGAATATGGCAAGGCAGTCGATTCCGCCGGGCGCCTCATTTCGGCTGACGAATACGCAGAGACGAGCGGGTTCCTCGACGATGCGAAACTGGTCGCAAAAAGGCTCAGAGGGTATAACGCTCCTCAGGCGCAGGCGGTGCTCGATACGATGATTTCTGAAGTAAAGGCGCAGCGCCCGCCGCACGTGCTGAAGCTTCTCCATGCCCGATTTACCTCTGCGCTGGGCACCGAGGGAGCTCTCGACCTTCCAAGTGCACCGTTGGATACGGCCAAGGGTCACGCGCTCTTCACAAAAAACTGCAGCCGCTGTCACGGCGATCGCGGACTTGGCGACGGCCTCGCCGTCAAGTCGCTCGGTGTCGCGGTTCCAGGAATTGGTTCACAATCGGCTACGCCAACTCTCAGCCCAACACTCGCCTATAACGTCGTATCAGTAGGGGTCCGCGGAACGCCGATGCCTTCCTTCGCCGCGGCGCTGTCTGCGCAGGATCGCTGGAACGTCGTGAACTATGTCTACTCGCTGCGCGGCACCAGGATGGAACTGCCCGCTCCGGCCGACGTAACGGCAGCACCGGGAAGTGCGGCGGCTACCTCGGTACTCTCGCTCCTCGACAGCGCACTCGAGTTCGCGAAGATAGGGCGGATCGCCGATGCGGGAGACCGCGCGTTCGATGCGTACATCGCATTCGAGCCCCTCGAAACACCGGCCCGGGCCCGCCAGCCTGGGCTTGTTGCTTCAATGGAGCGCCACTTCGCCGATTTTAAAGGTGCTCTTCGCGGAAACGACATTTCTATCGCGGTGAAAGCGCGCGATGCGATCGCTCTGGATCTGCCGACTGTGGTTGAGTTGACGCGTCCCACCGGAAGTGGCTGGGAAGCGTTCTTCCAATCATTCCTGATCATTCTACGAGAGGGTTTCGAAGCGATTCTCGTGATCGGTGCAATTGTCGCTTTTCTCATCAAGACGGGGAATCGCGACCGCCTTCGATCGATCTGGGCCGGCATCGGGCTTGGACTTCTTGCCAGTGCCGTGATGGTGGTGATTCTCAAGACGTTCTTCTCGCACCTCCCCACGAGCAAGGAAGTAATGGAAGGCGCGACCCTACTGGTCGCGGTCGGCGTCCTCTTCTCGGTGAGCTACTGGCTGATCTCAAAGGTCGAAGCAGCGAAGTGGCAGAAATTCATTCGCGAGAAAGTCAGCACGGCTCTCGACCAGGGGGGAGGCAAGGCGCTTGCACTCGTCGCTTTCCTGGCGGTATTCCGCGAAGGGGCCGAGACCGCGTTGTTCTATCAGGCGTTGTTCAACGAAGGCAATGTTGCAGTGCCGCTGTCGCTTGGAATTGCTGCCGGGTTTGTGGCTCTAGCGATCATCTTCACTCTGTTCTACCGGTTCGGCGTGAAGATCCCAATGCGGCCATTCTTCACGATCACGAGCATACTGCTCTACTACATGGCGTTCGTGTTCATTGGGAAAGGAATTCGGGAGCTGCAGGAAGGGAACGTTGTGCCAATCACGGTCGTGTCCCGGATGCCGAGTTTTCCGTCGATGGGAATCTTCCCAAGCCTCGAGACATCCGTGGCTCAGGGCATTCTGCTGTTGCTATTTGTTTTCATGATCGGCAAGACGTTCATGCCTTCGCGCGAGGCCGCGGCCTAGGCCGCGTCTACTGAATTGTCGGGGGCGCTGTCAGCCCGCGCCGGTGGCGGGGCGCTTTGAGTAGATCCCCGGAGCCGTTGGCGTGACGTTGCGCCGCATCACCATCCAGGCTGCTCCAAATAACGCAAACCCGACCGCAATTACCTGGGCTGTCGTCATGCCGCCCACAAAAAATCTGTCATCCTTTGCGCGAAAAAACTCGACGATGAAGCGCTCGATTCCGGCGAGCAGGCAATAAAATCCGAACAGCCACCCCACTGCGTGCTTGTGGTCACGGAACCGCCACAGGATCAGGAACATCGCCAATCCCATCAGCACTTCGTAAATCTGAGTCGGGTGAACTGCGATGACTTCAAACGGTGATGTGCCCGGCGGAAATGACACGCCGAACATTCGCGACATGTTACTGACGGTAGACGGCGGCGCTCCCTCCGGGAACATCACCGCCCACGGGCCGCTGAACGGACGACCGTAGTCGTCACCGACAGCCCAGCATCCGGTGCGGCCGATGGAGTAGGCAGCGGGCAAAGCTAACGCGACAGCATCGCTCATCTTCGCGACGCTGAGCTTCTTGTAAATCACAACGGCCACCACTGCGAGGATTCCGCCTATCAATCCGCCCCAGAAAACGAAACCAGCGCGGCTCAGCAGCGAAGCCATGTCGTGCATGAGGACGGCGTAGTAAAGCTTGGCGCCGAGCAGCCCGCCGATCACCGCCGCGAACACCATGTCGCCGACGGGAGCAGCATCCTCACCTCGCCTCTCGAGCTCGTTGGTGGCAATGATCTGGCCGATCACGAACGCCAGCAGCATTGCCAGCCCGAAACCGGTCGCGTTGAGGGGACCGATCTGGTACGACACCGGGTGATGAACTATCGACGCGAAAATGCGATACATGGTCTGTGGCTGAATGTCAGGCGGCTGCGAGGCCGGGTATCGGCAGGCTCGCAAACGCATTGAGGTCGAGGCCGGCACGCTCAGCCTGCTCGAACCGGAACAATCCCGCTCGCGCAATCATGGCAGCGTTGTCCGTCGCCAGCCTTGGCGACGGCGCGAATACAGTAGCACCAATCGAGGCGGTTCGCTCACGCATGGCGCCAACGAGTGCCGAATTGCACGCGACTCCGCCGCCAAGCACGATGCGGCTGCGGTTGTACGCATCGGCGGCGCGGAACGTTTTTTCGACAAGCGACGAAATCAGCGCGTCCTGAAAACCGCGTGCGATGTCGGCCTTGTCGCGGTCGATATCGCGGGAGGCCTTAACCGCGTTTAGAACTCCCGTTTTCAAGCCACTGAACGAAAACGCGTAATAATCAGGATTGTCGGGATGGTCATTGCGACGAACCATCGGAACCGTAAAACGAGACCGCGATGGATTTCCCTCTCGCGCGAGTTTCTCGATGGGGCGGCCACCCGGATAGGGAAGGCCAAGCAGCTTCGCCACTTTGTCGAAGGCTTCACCGGCCGCATCGTCGCGCGTCGCACCGAGCAATCGGTAGCTCCCCCACGACTCGACGTCAAGCAAAAGCGTGTGTCCTCCCGATACGAGCAGTCCGGTAAACGGAGGAACTGCTTCCGCGTTTTCGATGGCGGTCGCGAAGAGATGGCCTTCCATGTGGTGAACGCCAATCACGGGCTTGCGGATGGAGAACGCGAGGGCCTTGGCGTAACAAACGCCGACGAGCAGAGCGCCTATCAATCCCGGCGCATGCGTGACCGCGATTGCGTCGATTTGAGACTGATCGACGTCAGCCTCGCTCAGTGCTCGCGACACGACCGGCACGATGCTCGTCAAATGAGCTCTCGATGCAATTTCTGGAACGACGCCGCCAAAAACCTTGTGGACATCCTGCGAAAGGATGACGAGCGACTTCAGCGCCACATCGTTACCCGCTCCTTCCAGCACCGACGCCGATGTCTCGTCACACGAGGTCTCGATCCCCAGGATCGTCGCCAACTAGTCGGCCCGCTCGGCCAGAAGCCTTTCGATCAAGCGGCGATTCGATGGAGAATTCCAGTCGGTCGCGCCGAGAAACTTTCTGCGGATTACTCCGTCTCTGCCGATGATTACCGTTTCGGGATATCCCGTCGTCTGATAATCGCGGCTGACATTTCCTTCCTGTCCGCCCTGATCGCGAAGAATCTCGAACGTCAGCTTGTATTGCTTTACGAATTCACGGACTAGCGCGTCTGCTCCGGGATCATCGACGCTGATGGCGACGACCTTCAGACCCTTGCTCACGTAAGCAGTGTGGAGCAGCTCGATGCTCGGCATCTCCACCCGGCAGGGCCCGCACCACGTTGCCCAGATGTTGATGAGCACGACATCGCCGTTGTAGTCGGCGAGCGTTTTCTTCACCGGAGTTGAATCGAGCGTTGTCGCATTGAAGTTCGGTGCCTTCGCGCCGAGTCCAATTGGGGCCACCTCGTTGGCAAGAAAATATCGTCCACCCAAACCAAATGCCGCGGCAAACGCCGCAATGGCTGCGACCACGAAGACCTGCTGGCGGCTTGTCATACCGAAACAGTGCAGAGCTTGCGGAGGACGCCGATCTCAGCTCGCGGCTTGCTCGCCGTAAAGATCGCGTTGCCGGCGACGAACGTGTCGGCACCTGCGCGCCACGCATCGTGAATGGTGTGACGTGAAATTCCGCCATCGACTTCGAGCGCCGCGTGGCTCTTGAACTCATCGAGCATGTGGCGAGCGCGTCCGATCTTGTCCAGCGACGCCGGAATGAATTCCTGTCCGCCGAATCCGGGATTCACCGTCATGACGAGAAGAAGGTCGATGTC
>JBDSBT010000271.1:0-4938 GCA_039921425.1 Gemmatimonadaceae bacterium
ATCTACATCAGTCCAGATTTCAATCGCTTCGGCGTTCAACGCCGCACCGACCAGCGACGCGCTATAATCCGACCCTCCGCGACCTAACGTCGTCGTAATTCCAGACGACGACGAGCCGATGAATCCGCCCATTACTGGCACTTTCCCGTGCTGCACCAGCGGTTGTACGATTTCTCTCGACCGTTGCGCGATGATCTCCGTCTGGGGCTCGGCCTCCATGAAGCGGTCATCAGTTATCATCACGTCGCGCGCGTCGACGTACTCGGCGTCAATCCCGATGCGCCTGAAGTACGCAGTCACGAGACTCGACGAAAGCTGTTCACCGTATGAAGACATCGCATCGAGCGAACGGGGCGTCACATGGCCAAGAGTGGACAGCGCTTCAGCAAGATGCGCGAGCTCATCGAACATCGCGCTCAGCTCGGCGCTTATTTCATCACAATCCGTTGTGCCGCCGAGGAGAGTCTCGCATTCCTTGAGGTGACGCTCGCGAAGCGTCTCGACTCCGCGAAGGGCCCCGATCAGATGGCCCTTTGCCGACTGCTCCCCTACCGCGAGCAGCGCGCTCGTCGCGCCGTGAAGGGCGGACACAACGACTATCGGCGATCGATCGATTCTCCCTCGGACAATCTCCGCGGTGCGCATGATGGATTCGGCGTCACCGACTGAAGTTCCGCCAAACTTGACGACGATCACGCGTCGGGAAGCCGCCCCGTTGCAGCAAGCAGCTCGGCGTTCAACACCGATCCACCAGCAGCGCCGCGAATTGTGTTGTGGCCCATTGCAATCATCCGGATGTCGAGAATTGGATCCTCGCGAACGCGCCCGACAGTTACTGTCATTCCGCCGCCTGCGTTGACATCACGTCGCGGTTGAGGCCGGGCCGGATCATCGCTCACCGCGAGTGGCTTGTCCGGCCGGCTCGGCAAATCCCAGGTGGACTCGTCGCCCTTCCACGCACGCAAAGTTTCGAGCGCGGCATTCGGTGTAACTCGCTCGTGGAAAGACGCCGTGATCGCAATCATGTGTCCGTGTTCCACTGCAACACGGTTTGTATGCGTGCTGACCTTCATGTCGGCAAACTTGACTGCTTCACCTTCGTATGATCCGAGGAGCTTCAGCATTTCGAGCTCGAGTTTTGGCTCTTCGTCAGCGATGTACGGAATCACGTTGCCGAGAATGTCCATGGACGGCACTCCGGGATATCCGGCGCCCGACACGGCCTGCATCGTTGTCATGAACAGCTTGTCGACGCCGAATCTCTCGTGAAGCGGAGCAAGCGCGACAGCAGCGACGGTCGCGGCGCAGTTCGCGTTGGTAACGATCGCGCCACTCCAGCCGCGCTCCCTTCGTTGACGTTCGATCAGCTGGAGATGCGACGCGTTGACTTCGGGAATAACCAGTGGAACGTCGGCGTCCATGCGAAAATTCTTCGCATTGCTGAGGACGAATCTTCCGGCGCAAGCGAACGCTTTTTCAACATCGCCTGCTACCGATGAATCGAGCGCAGAAAAGACAATCGGTGATGACACCCGCTTTGGATCGGTCGGCAGGACAGTCATCCGCGCTATCGACGCCGGCATCTCACCCTCGAGCCACTTCGCTGCTTCGGCGTAAGGTTTCCCTTCGCTTCTTTCCGATGCGGCGACTTCAGCAATCTTGAACCACGGATGATTCGCGAGCAGCCGGACGAACGTCTGTCCCACGGCGCCAGTTGCGCCTAGTATCGCCACGGGCCAGCGCTTGTCTGGCGCGAATGGCTTTGTCATGTGGACAGTAAGTGACGCGCGATCTTTTCGTAAGAATCCACGCTTGCGCGCAACTCGCCAACGTCGATGAATTCGTCGGGCGTGTGAGCGACGTGAATCGAGCCGGGACCGAAGAGCAGCGGTGTGCCCCATCGTGAGAGGAGGGGGATGTCTGACGTGTAGGCCATCGGTGCCGTGTCGAACCCGGGCACCAGATGAAAATGCTGCGCGGGGATCGTGCTTCCGAACTCGATCTCGGCCCGGCCATTCGCCCACTCCTTTACCATCCTCTTTACCGGCGCGACATCGCTGACGAGTCTTACCATCAACTCTGCCTCGCAATGGGCCGGAACGATGTTGGCTCCCGTTCCACCTCGAATCGTGCCCACGTTGACTGTCGTCTTGCCAAGAAGCTCGTCGACGGGAAGGGGAAGATCGTGAATCGTCGGGAGCAGCTTCATCATTGGCTCGATCGCCGATTCCCCGAGATGCGGATATGCCGAGTGCGCCTCGCGACCGCGGGTGCGAACGATAACGCGGAGTGAGCCCTTCGCTCCGCTCGCGAGTTTGCTCTCGGTGGGCTCGCCGTTGACGAGGAAACGACTGGTCGCCGCGAGATTATTCGCTGCGCGCGCGCCATCGGATCCCTGCTCTTCACCCACAACGAAGAGCAGATCGATGCGTTCTTCGCCGGAAGTGACCAGTCGGTCAGCAGCAGCGAGCATGGCTGCAGCGATTCCCTTTGCATCGCATGCGCCACGTCCGTAAAGCTTCTCTCCCTGAAGGCGCGGCGCGATATGCGGTGGAACTGTATCGAGGTGCGTCGAGAAGGTCACGCCTTCGCCCTTTCGTGAGGCCCACACGTTGCCGCGCCCCCTCGAAACTTCCTGCACCGTGACGTTCCATTTGCGCGCGATCAGCCATCGCGAAACGAAGTCGACGACGGCGCCTTCATGCGAAGACAGAGATGAAATCGCGAGTAGTTCAGCGGCGAGGGCAACGACGTCGATCATCGGGGGAAGTTACACAAATGCGAGGGAACGACTAGCTGTCCTGGCTGAGAACACCGTTCGGTCCGCCCTCGATCCGAGCAGTCGTCCCATTCATGATTTTTTTGTGCTGAACGATAGAACCGCGGGTGCAGCGCCGGGCCGATGTTGTCGTGACAAAAAACCGCAGGAACCGGCGCGGCACGATTGAGTTCTCTCGCCTTTCTCGCCGGCCTCTCCCGCGGTTCTCCCTATTTGCGGTTATGAAGTTCCGTTGTTGAGCAGAAATGCATGACGATTCAGGACTCCCGGAGTCAGGCAGGCCCCGACTCCGCAACCATTGTGTCGCGCGAAGCGTCCGGGTCAACTCCCCTCACGCGCTCGACGAACATCTGTTGAACCAGACGGTTGGCTTCGCGATTGAATTCGTCGTGATGTTGCTCTCCCACCTCGCCAATCCTGGCGAGGTCAGCGTTCCCGAGCACCCGGCCCGCATCGCGAAAGGTCCTGAACGTGTCTTCAGATTGCCTGGAGACTACGATGTCGCCGACAAGCCTGAGGAAGTCGCTCTCGCGTGCCGCATCGGCGAGATCGCGTGCTTTTCCAAGCATCGCACCGAGGATTTTCTTCCCGCTCCCTGTCTCGGCGCCGAGTGTGGCCTGGTATTCCTCGAGCAAACGCTGCTGTTCGCGCAAACGCGGGATGTGCCGGCTGCACAGGTCGCGAAACCGGCTGTCGTCTGCCTGTTGCTCGTGATCCTCGATCCCCTCGAGGAAGGTCTTATGCTGCATGACAGAGTTGTTGATCTGGCTTTTCAGGAAATCGAGTCCGAGGTCCATGTTATGTCTCCGATATGAGGGACAACAAGCATCCGCCTGAAGGCGAATCATCATTTCCAGGAGGCACATCGCAGGCCATGGAATGTTGTTCGTGGCCATCGAACGTTGTCGGGAGCCATAGAGTGTTGTCAGGCGCCTGAGTTTCACCGAGCCCCGTCCGCGGTGGCGGAAACAAATGGAGAACTAAGAGGACCAAAAACACCGAGCATTTTCGCTTATATTAGACGCGTGCAAGCTTCCTCTGCGTGCCTGAACGGCGACCTATCGCCGGTCTCCAGCAACATACCGGAGTGAACGTCGGGCCCTCCGCAGGCGGGATCGAGATCGCTCGTCATTTATTCGAGCGCGAAACAGCTATGGCTCCCGAGTCTTCGGAAAATGGCGCTGCGCTCGAACGCACGCTGGCCCGCGTTTCTGAAAACCTTCGGCGTTCCGTTGGTGATGACGGATACGAAGCACTGCTCGCACGCGCAGTCGCCCGAACCCAATCCGACCATCCGGCGCTAGTCGACATTCACGGCGATTTCATCGCCGGTTTTTCCATGGATCGCGTCACTGCGAGCGTGGACACCCACGGTGCGGCCGTCGTTACCGCCGCGCTTGAATCATTGCTTGCCACGCTCGTTGACGTGCTGAGCGGCCTCATTGGAGCTGATATGGTAATGAATCTCCTCGATCCCGATGGACTGCTACCAAAGACGCCACAACCGAGGCAAACAGAGTGACCGCCCCTGAGCTTCCCGTCATCCGGAATGTTGCTTCCGGCATACCTGGCTTCGACACGATTCTCGGTGGCGGACTATGCGAGTATTCGTTCAATCTCATTGCGGGAGCCCCGGGAGTTGGCAAGACAACTCTCGTGCAGCAGATCTTTTTTGCGAATGCCACACCTGAGCGGCCGGCACTGTACTTCACCGTACTTGGTGAGCCGACCATCAAGATGATTCGATATATGCGCGAGTTTCGCTTTTTCGACCCGTCACGAGTTCCTTCGGCTGTTCGCTTCGTCAATCTCACGTCTGAGGCAGCGAGCGGCAAATTTGACGCTGTGCTCGAGCGAATTAATTCCGAAGTCGCGCGGGCAAATCCTGCGTTTGTGGCGATTGACTCCTTTCGAACCATCGTCAGTGAGCGTCCTTCGTCTGAAGCGGACGGCGTCGTTGAGCTCGCCCGCTTTGTCCAGCGACTGGCGCAGCAGTTGACGAGCTGGGAGGTCACCTCGTTCCTGATTGGTGAGTACTCAGACTCGGAGCGCCAGCACCCAGTTTTCACGGTGGCGGATTCGATCCTCTGGCTGTCGGAGGACGTCGACCGAAATTCGGCCGCGCGCAAGCTCCGCGTCGTGAAAATTCGCGGCCGGAG
>JBDSBT010000272.1:0-7162 GCA_039921425.1 Gemmatimonadaceae bacterium
CACTATGTACCGCTCGGCGATTCTCCGGCCGGAAAGAAATACGGGAGAATGCACGGCGATCTAGAGGTTACTCGACGGGCAGGGGACGTGCTGGTCAGGCTGCCGCTCTGGCCGGGACTCGAAGAACACCTGGATAGAGTTATTGAAACGGCAAGGGATATCATCCTTCGATTTCTCTGAGACGTTCTCTTTGGAGCCGAGATCCCATTTCCACCGAGATGGGAAGGCAGAAGCTTGTTTGACAGTCTGAAGGCGCCGCGGTCCTGCCCGAAATCATTTTTTTTGCGCCGCAGCAACCTCCGCTGCCTGGTGGATTAGCCCGGCCGCCGCAAGCGACTGAATCATCGCAAAAATCCCGAGCAGGAGTCCGGAGCTCGCTACGATCAACATCTCGGAAATGGCGCCGAATGACCCGAGTAGGAGAATCACTGCGAGAACGGCATAAAGCAAGTTTTGCGTGATGCCCGAAAAACGGGGCTGAATCCTGTAGCGAACAAACTGCCTCCCTGCGCCATGCTCCTCGATCGCCATCAACGCCCGGGCGCGACCCGCTATCCCCCCGTACACTTCCAGATCCCAATCGTCAAAGTCCCCGCTTCGAGCGGTCTTCGCGCCCATCTTGCGCAGCCGGGCCTCGAGCTCCTCGAGACGAGACTCCTTCGATAGCCACACTTCGTGCCAGTAAGCTGGACTTCTGAAGCTGTTCGCGGAAAGCGGAGGGCGCGCTAGCTTCCACGGACTCAGCCCTTCGACAATCCGTCCGCGAAGACGGGTTAGCGGCTGCAGATAGTGAAGCAGTGCGATCGTCAACTTTGCGCGAAACCGATCGCGAGAGCTCAGCCTGCCAGAGGGAATCCGTGCTTCGCTCGCTCCCCTAACCGATTGGGCGACCTGAACTGCCACTGCCGCTATGAGCGCGATGAGTGCAAAAGCAAACGGAGTCCAGACAAAACCAAGAAGACAGATCACGGCCAGCAATCCGACGACGAGATGCCACTCTGGCATCATCGTGAGATGGCTCATCGTGCCGCCCGGCCGCTCATAGATCGACTGAAATGCGGCGGAACCCCACGTTCCCTGATAGACGGAGGGTTTTTTTGTGAATGCTGGCGTCGCGCGACCAGTTCCGTAGATACGGCCGCCCCATCGGACATGACCGGCTGAATTAAACTTGTCGGGCCATTTCGCCTCGAGCATCGCTTCGGCGCGCCCGTAATTGAACTGCTGCTTCAGGTACGCAGTCACGCTGCTTCGACGATGATGCCATACCACGGCGGCCGGACTAAACCCAAGCGTGCCATGCTGCTGGATTCTCCAGCAGAGATCGACGTCGTCCCCGGCAATTCGGAAAGTGCGGTCAAATCCGCCGACACGCTCGAGCGCCGACTTTCGGAATGCCATGTTGCACCCGGGAATATGCTCCGCGAGCTCGTCCGCCAGGAGGACATGGTTGGGGCCGCCCGGGGAATGGGCGACGCACAATGCCCAGAAATCGTCATCCGGCGGCGGAAAATTTGGCCCGCCAATTCCATCGTGGTCGCTCGTCATAAACATCCAGCTCAGATACTTGAGCCAATGGACGTCCGGGTACGCATCATCGTCCAGGTAAGCGACGATTTCACCGGTCGAATGCTGCAGGCCAAGATTTCGCGCCCGGCTGAGCCCGCCGTTTTCGACCGCGAGCACTTTGACATTGAACTCCGACAATATCGATAGCGTGTTGTCGGTCGACCCATCGCAAACGAAGATGGCGTCGTAGTTTGGATAGTCGAGCTTCTCGAGGGCCTCGCAGGTCTCGCGGATATAGCGTGCGCCGTTGTAAGTGCATACCACGACGCTAACACGCGGCCAAACGACCTTTTTGGGAAACGGAACCTCGCGAAATGCACGCCCCACTGTTTCGAGCGCCGGTTTAGGACGGCCCTCGCGATCAGTGAGTCCAAATGACCAGCCTTCAATGTCGTGCCCGTCACGATGCCATTCGTCGGTCCAGGAGAAGACACAGACTCCCGCACATCCGCCGGCAAACGCGCGTCTCACCTGCCAATCGAGAGTTGATGCCTGGAAGTCGGTGCCATGCCGCTCGCCATCCAGCCCGAGCTCGCCGAGTACCACGGGTTTGTCCTCTCCGAGGTTGTGCAGGCGAGCGACGTACGATGAAAGGCTTCGAGGCTCCTCCAGATACACGTTGAAGCACAGAAAATCCACGAACGGAAGACGCAGGTACTCGGTTGTCGGGTAGTTCGCGTAGGTAACGAGTGCCAGAGGATCTTCTTCCTTGGCAATTTCGAACAGGCACTCGATGAACTTCTCGATCCGCCGCGCTCCATACCACCTCACTATGGAAGCGGGAATCTCATTCCCGACGGTATACCCGAGAACGGCCGGATGTCCAATTCCCACCCGAACGGTCCTGCGGACAGCGTCTTCGATGCCTCGCTTTACCTTGGCATCGTCAAGAAATGTTATGTGCTGCGCCCACGCAATTCCAATCAGAACCCTGAGACCATGCTTCTGAGCGGAATCAAGAAGCCAGAGTGGAACCGCGTTGTACGTTCTAACCGTGTTGATGCCGGCACCGGCCATCGCCGCGAAGTCCCGATCGACTTCAGATTCGGACTTATACTCACTCCCGGTCGCGTCGGGGCGGAATGGGCCGTAAGTAACCCCGCGGGCAAAGAATTTTTCACCGTCAACGTACAGAAACTTGCCGCGGGCAACGGCTCGACCGTAAGCGCGCGTCTCCGCGGGGGTGGGCGGTGCCGATGGACTTAGTTTTTCGAGAGGACGATAGACGGTTGGTCCAATTCCGGGACGTGTTTCTAACTCTGGCGTCATGACCGGAACCGGACGAGCGAAATCAGCAGGTCACTCAGTACGGCGTGTGGGGTCATCACATTTCTTGGCGTTAGCTGCCCTGAGTAACTATGGACGCCAAAGGTGTGATGGAACGGTCAGCCAGTCAAGCAGAATATTCCGCACGATGCATTTCTCGTTCCAGTCGCATCCCTTAGTAACAGGCTTGCCGGCGAAACGGCTTTCCTCAAACTACTCCGCCCGACGGCCCCCTTCAGGCGACGACGGCCCGCGTATCACTCACTGCGGAATGAGTGACGTTACACGCGACATGGCCTCGCGAGGATTTGCGGCGGCAGTTACTGAGCGGCCAAGCACGATATACGTCGCCCCCGCTTCTCCAGCACTTTGCGGCGTTACGATTCGCGCCTGATCGCCAGTAGCGTCACCCGGAAGCCGAATGCCGGGAACCAGTATTTTCAATGCTTTGCCGTGCCTGCTCGAGACCGCTTCCACTTCGTGACCACTGCACACAATTCCGTGAACGCCAGCCGAGCGAGCAATCTCGGCCAACCGGAGCACCTCGTTCTCGACGTCGACGCGATCCCTTCCCCACGCTTCCCCGAGCGCTCTGTCATCGAGCGATGTCAGAATCGTCACTGCGAGCACGCCACACGACTGTCCGGCGGCCTCGACCGCAGCTTGCATCATTTTCGAGCCACCCGACGCATGCACGGTCGCGAGCTTGACGCCCATCTTCGCGACGTTTCGCATGGCGCCGGCCACAGTGTTCGGAATGTCGTGAAGCTTCAGGTCGAGAAACACATCGCAACCTGTGTCCCGAAGCCACTGAATGATGTCTGCGCCAGAGGCCGTGAAAAGCTCGCTTCCAACCTTGTAGAAGCGGCACTTCTCATCGAGCGTCTGCACGAACGTCATCGCCCGCTCGGCGTCCGGAAAATCGAGAGCCACAATCGGAATGGCTGTCACGATGGCCAACCCAGTCGACCGACTATTTCGCTCACCGATTTCACTCCGTGCGACTCGCACCAGTTGGACAGCTCGCCGATTATTCGCGCTGGCGATTTTGGATCTCGCAATGCCGCAGTGCCGAGTCCCACGAGAGAGGCGCCGGCAAGAAGATACTGTACAACGTCAGTCCCCTTCGTGATTCCTCCGACCCCGACAAGAGGAACCTTAACGGCGCGGGACACTTTCCAGACGGCAAGCACCCCAACCGGCAGCAATCCACCGCCACTGATGCCACCGGTGCCGAAACCGAGCGCGGGCCGGCGCGACTCTACGTCGATCGCCAGCCCCGGAATCGTATTGACCAGTGTCAGCGCATCCGCGCCCGCGTCCACAGCCACACGCGCAGTGTCGGCAATATTCGGAAGCATAGGGGACAGCTTTACAAACAACGGTTTTGTTGTCGCCTCTCGGCATCTGCTGACAAGCGACCGGAGCGTGTCGTTGTCGGCCCCGAATTCGGTCCCGCCCGCCGTAGTATTCGGGCAACTCACATTGAGCTCCAGCGCGTGAACGGCATCAACATCGGCGAACGCAGTCGTCACTGCAACGAAGTCATCAACCGCACTACCGACGACGTTCACGATCACTCGCGGCCTTTTGACATTCTGCGCTAGCCAGGGAATGTCGTCACGCAACACCATTTCAAGTCCGGGATTGGCGAGGCCAACCGCGTTCATCATCCCCCCGTCAAACTCTGCCACTCGCGGTGCCGGCGCACCCTTCCGCGGCTCGGGACTCACTGCCTTCGTGACAATTCCTCCCAGCGCCTCGAGATCCATGACGCCGGCTATCTCGCGACCATACGCCGCCGTGCCGGCCGCAAGAACTAACGGGTTCTGAAAATCAATCGATGCAGCAGTGACCGAAAGCAGCGACGCCGAACGCGTCAATGAGTCCCCGCTCCAACCCGGGCGTCGTAGTGAGTCAGGTAATCAAACACACCCTGCGCGATGCTCCCCGCGATAGTGCGCTGATTGTCCCTATCGAGCAGGTACGCGGCCTCAGCTGCGTTTGTACCGAACCCGATCTCGACAAGAACAGCCGGCATGTACGATCCGCGAAGCACCGCGAAATTCGCCTGTTGCACGCCGCGGTCCTTGCCCGGATGAAAATGGCGGAAGCCATCCTGAATTGTCTCGGCCAGATCGTTGGACTCGCGAAGATGCTCGTTCTGCGCCATGTCGTTGATGATGAAGCTCAGCGGATCGCCCTTTGGTGCGTTTGCGCCGGTTTCGAATTTCACTGCTTCGTTTTCCATTTTTTCAACGCGCAGCGCGTCCTCGCTTTTCGCTTCGGCAAGAAAATATGTCTCGTAGCCGCGCTCACGGGCGCCAGAAGCCGAGCGTGAGCCCGTTGCGTTCACGTGCACCGAAACGAACAAGTCGCCCTTGTTTCGATTGGCGATTCTGCCGCGATCGGACAACGCGATGAGCGTGTCTGTCGTTCGCGTCATGAGGACGTCCACTCCCTCATCCCGGAGCGCCTGCGCCAGCAGAGTCGCAACAGCGAGCGTGACGTTCTTCTCGACGATCCGCGGTCCGTCGCCAATCGGCCCGGTCATGCCGTTGTCGGGGCCCCCGTGCCCTGCATCGACAACGACGAGCCGGCGCTGCGTTCGCTTCGGTCTCGCGGCGCGGTTGCTCGGCCCGGTAATCGCTGGCAGAGTAGTGGGCGCCGACGGATTTGCCTCGTTCGTTGCCGGTTGCTCGTCGGGCGCCTTGCGCGCGATGGATGAGAACCGTCGCATCACGCCCGCTGCGAGGTCGTAGTTGTAACCCGTAGTGAATCGCGGGATCACCACCGACGCAAGCTGGAACGGGACGAGAAACGTCGCGCCCGAGCGAAGCGACGGAAGCGCGACGGGAACGACTTCCTGGTTAACGCGAACGAATGGCACTCCTTCCGTCAGTTCTATGCGAGAGTCGCCGAGTGAGATGACATACCGGCCTTTCTGGCTGGCGGACGCGGATCCGCCAAGAGCCGTCGCAAGCAAGTCGGCGCGCAAATAAGAGCCGCTCACCGTTGCGATCATCGGAACTATCGTCGCCGCTTCACCTTGCTTGACGACAAGTGCCATCCGATCTGTCGCCGCGACCTGCAGAAAGAGAAGCGCCGCGATCACCGGGTCCGCACCGCCCTCTGCATCTCGCGGTCGTCGTCACGCTTCTTCTCGTCCGCCCGCTTGTCGTAGAGTTTTTTCCCGCGCCCGAGACCGAGAGCGACTTTCACCATACCCTTCTTGAAGTATATCTCGAGTGGAATGAGAGTCAGACCCTGTCTCTCCACCGCGCCGATCATTTTTCTGATCTCGCGGCGATGGAGCAGAAGCTTTCGGGTGCGTGTTGGCTCGTGATTGAAGTGACTCGCTTTCTCGTAAGGTGAGATGTGCAGGTTCAGCAAATGCACTTCCCCTCCGTTCACGATACCGTAGGCATCGGAGATGTTCGCCTTCCCGTCTCGCAGAGATTTCACTTCGCTTCCAGTCAAAACGATTCCCGCTTCCCACGTATCAAGTATCTGATAGTCGTGACGAGCGCGTCTGTTCCGCGCAATTGGTTCGCGCTCGGTTTTCTCCTCTGTGTCTGCCATGTTGTATAGAGCGCAACTTAGAAGCGGCAGAGGGGTTGAGAAAGGGTTTTCGCGTTGACTTCACTTTCTGCGCCGTCTAAGTTGGACGAACAACGCCGGAGTGGTGGAACTGGTAGACGCGCTGGCTTCAGGAGCCAGTGGGTGCAAGCCCGTGGGGGTTCGAGTCCCCCCTTCGGCACTGACAACGGAAGAGGCGAATGATCCTTTGGATCAATCGCCTCTTTTCCTGTTGGCTAACGGGCTTCCAGGCTTCTTCCTATACGTGCTCCAGAACTGGCAGCCCGACACGCTGTCTAACCGCGGGCTCGTCATGCAGAAGATCGGCGAGGTTCACGCCCTCGAGAACGTCATCGATCTTCGTCTGAAGAAGCACCCAGACCGGCCGAATGCTGCAGTTGTGTGAAGCCGAACAGCGATCGGTTTCGACGGGATGACTAACGCAGTGAAGATCAAACGTCTCCAGCTCTGAGGCGTGGATCACGGCCCTGATCGAGATCTGTTCCGGCGGACGAGCGAGCATATATCCACCACGCGCTCCGCGCGTACTCGCGATTACGCCTGCTCTCCGAAGGCGAAGAAGAATTTGCTCGACATAATCGGCCGGAAGCCGCTCTTTCGCCGCGATGTCTCGACCGGTCACGGGCCCCTGAGACCCCCTGCGCGCAAGGTGAAGCGCGCAGATCACTCCGTATTCAGCCCAGGTCGTTATCCGCATACTGGAGAATACGGAGGGAGCCGTCTTCTT
>JBDSBT010000273.1:0-7341 GCA_039921425.1 Gemmatimonadaceae bacterium
TGAGAGGCAGGCAGTTTCCGCCTCCCCGGTTTGGCGAAGGTCCAACCGGAGCTCAGACGGGTGCACTTCGCGGGATGTTTCCGCCGCGCGAAATCCGCGAGACGTTCGCGCTCGGTCTCGAGCAGCCGGAGAGTCGCCAACTCTCCCTCGGCTATCAGCGCCTGATCGGCGCGTCGTTCGGGTTGTCGGTGGATGCGGTTGTCATTGCCACGAGACACCTGCCTCGTTCCTTCGACCTCAATGCAGACGTCCGTCCGCGAACGGCCGGCGACTCGGTAAACCTCGGGCCCGAAGCTGGCGATTCGTTCCGGCCAGCGTTACCAGTAGCTGGCTCTTTTCGCCGGCATACTACCACCGAATCGGGTGGGGAGAGCAGTTACGCCGGACTCTATACCAATGTGAGGCGGCGGATCAGCGGCGGAACGAGTCTCGAGGCGACGTGGGTGTGGTCCCGTGCGCGCAACAACACCGAAGACATCAACTTCAATGCGTCGTATGCCAACGATTTTAAATCCGAGTGGGCCGACGCGATCAACGACCGTCGTCACAAAATCTCGCTGAGAGGGGTTCATGAACTGCTGCCGCGTCTTGGCGTCAGCGGAATTATCGATTTTCAGACGGGAAGCCCAATAAATCGGATCGCCTTCTTTCGCGATCTCGATGGGTCGGGTGATGTTTTTGGAAATGGATTCGTTGGCAACTACGATCGGTTTCCTGGAGTTCCTCGAAATGGCGAGCGGTTGCCGAGCTCGACGCAGGTCGCGGTGAGCGTGGATTATGGAATGCCGATTCGAATGGGAGGCGTCAAGCTGAGGGCCGACGTATTCAATCTGTTCAACACGCGGATCCTCACTGGCTTCGCGAATGGAATTCCGGGTGGCGGGCCGCGCACCCAGCTGGGGCGGCCTGGCGACCCAGTGGTTTTCCGAAGCGCGGGCCCGTCCCGACAAATTCAGTTCTCGGCGCGGTACACATTCTAGCGTTGCCGCGCCGCTGTCTTGCTGCAGCAGTTGCGATTTTGGCCGCGGCGCAAGCGATGGCGTGCGGTGGAGAGGAGGGCCCGCGCGGGATTTCGCAATCGCTTCCTTGGGACAGTGTTGTGGCGCGCGCTCGTGGGACAACTGTGCAATGGCGGATGTGGCGGGGCGATCCGTCGATCAACGGATTCGTGGACACGTGGGTGGCGCCGAGGCTCGAGCGTGATTACGGAATCACCCTTCGCACAATCGATGGTCAGGGCCCGGAGATCATCAATCTGCTCGTTGTAGAGCGAGACGCGCGTGCGCAGGGATCGGCGGACCTCGTCTGGATCAACGGCGAGACATTCAACAACTTGCGGAAAGAGAAACTTCTCTACGGGCCATGGTCGGATCGTCTTCCTGCCGCGCGATTTGTCGATAGTCTGTCCCCGATAGTGATGCGCGATTTCGAGCAGCCGACAAATGGGTTCGAGTCGCCGTGGGGCCGGGTACAGTTCACGCTGATATATGATTCAGTGCGCGTTCCGAGCCCGCCCCACACAGTAGACGAGCTAGGCCGCTGGATTCGCTCTCACCCCGGGCGGTTCACGCACGATCAGCAGTTCACGGGAACGACGTTTCTGAAAGCTGTGCTGTACGCGGAAAACGGCGGGGCGCAGAACTTTCAGGGCGGGTTCAACGAGGAGCGTTATTCAGGGGGGAGTGAGCGCGTCTGGGCATGGCTCGACAGCCTGCGTCCATACTTCTGGCGGCAGGGCAGAACGTACCCGGCAGGCGCCGCAGATCTGCATCGGCTTTTCGCCAACGGCGAGGTGGACTTCACGATGTCATACAACGAAAACGAAGTCATCACCAAGGTGCGGCAGGGAGTGATACCCCGTACTTCGCGGGCGCTAATTCTGCGCGACGGCAGCATTGCCAACGCGCACTTCGTAGGGATCCCATTCAATGCGCCGAACCCCGCGGGTGCGATGGTGGTGGCGAATTTTCTGCTTTCTGCGGCGGCGCAATTTGAGAAATTGCGACCCGAAGTCTGGGCAGATGGAACAGTTCTCGACGTTAAAAAGCTGCCGCCACGACTTGAGGCTGGCTTTGGTACTATAGACACCGACCCGCGCGGCATTCCGCGCGACACACTGCGGCGCTACGAGACGCCTGAGGTGGCGCCGGAATACACCGAGCGTCTGGCAAGAGACTGGAAAGCACGAATTCGCGCGAATACGAAATGAGCGGAGGACGGCGCGGAGCCTCGGGCCTGATTGTGGCAATTGTTGTCTCCAGCCCGGTTCTCGCGGGCATCGTTTACTCGATATTGGGCGCGCTTGGTGTTGCCGGCCCTGGCGCGGACGGCATGTCGTTACGCCACTTTCAGGTCGTACTCGGCGACAGCGCGACCTGGCGCAGTATTCTCTGGACAGTGTGGATAGCGTTGGCGTCGACGCTTGCCGCAACGATCCTTGCGATGGGCGCCGCTGCGATCTTTCGTGCTCAACAAGGAGTTGACCGCTTTGCGCGGTTGGTTGCAATCGTGCCGCTCGCAGTTCCGCATGTAGTCGCTGCCCTGTGCGGCGTGCTGATTCTGAGCCAGAGCGGCCTCCTGGCGCGGCTGGCTTTCGCGGCGAGCCTTCAGTCGTCACCGGCAGACATGCCCGCGCTTACTTCCGATCGATACGGGATCGGGCTGATCATCGCGCTTGTCTGGAAGGAGTTTCCGTTTCTCGCGCTCGTCGCTTTCGCACTGATCGCGCAACGCGGAGTGGCTCTCGAAGAGACAGCCCGCACACTCGGCGCAGGCGCATTGCGAACGTTTCGCGTTGCGACCCTGCCTGCTCTCTGGCGCGGGCTACTGCCGGCGATGATTGCCGTGTTCACTTTCGTCGCCGGCAACTATGAAGTTGCTGTACTCCTGGCCCCGAGCTCTCCGCTCGCGCTGCCGCTGCTCACGATGGAGCGTTACACCGATTCGTCGCTCGCCGCGAGAGGCGATGCATTTGTTCTCGTACTGCTGGCGATTATGGTGAGCCTGTGGGGGGTTATCGCCCACGAATGGTTTGCGAGCAGGGTCGAGGTCGTAGAATGAATGCGATGCGTTCGCTGCCGCGGCTTGGACTGGCGGCGTTACTGGTATTTGCGACGCTGTTACCCCTGGCATTTCTCGTCGCATTGTCAGTCAGCTCGGACTGGTTTTATCCAAATCTTGCGCCGAGGCGTTGGACTGGTGCGAACTGGGATTTGTTGAGGCGCAGCGGTGCGGTCATCTTCAGCTCACTCAGGGTGAGTGCAGCTCTCGCTCTCGCTACAGGTGCCGTCTCATCGATTTCCGGGCTTTTTGCCGGGCGCAAGATTGCAAGGCTCGATGGCTGGCGGGGGCGCGTCGCGGTCGCGTGTGCTTTTCTTCCGGTGGCGGTGCCGCCGCTGGCACTGTCGATCGGGCTTCAGTATTCATTGCTTAAAATGGGCCTTGGTGGACGTTTTTCCGGGGTCTTGTTCGCGCACGTTGTGCCGGCTCTGGGTTACACGACTCTTTTTTTCGTTGGGATTTTCGCAGTGTTCGATTGGCTGGTTGAGGATGAAGCGCGCTCACTCGGCGCGAGTCCCCGCGATGTAATCATGCGCGTGACGCTGCCGCTTCTTCGCCGGCCGCTTGTTGAAGCGTTCGCGCTTGGCTTTCTCGTGTCGTGGGCGCAGGTGCCGTTGACACTTCTCATCGGGCAGGGGCTGGTACGGACGCTGCCGCTCGAACTGATGTCGTATGTGAGCGCGGGTCAGGACCATCTTGCCGCAACGGCTGGTCTCGTGCTCACCATCCCACCGTTGGCGTTGCTTGTCGTTACGGCCCTGGCGGTACGGCGGCTCGGAGCGGTAATAGCGTGACATCACCTGCGCTGGAAATGGATAGTGTCAGCGTTCGGTTCGGTGCCGAGACCATTCTTCAGAACATGACGTTGCAGGTGGGGCGCGGTGAGCGGTTCGTCATTGTCGGCCCGTCGGGATCCGGAAAGACGACGCTGCTGCGCGTGATTGCCGGGTTCGTGACGCCGGAAGGTGGAGAGATCATGATCGCGGGGTTGAGCGCGACGGCGGTTCCGCCGGAAAAGCGGGATGCCGTTTACATGCACCAGACGCCGATTCTTTTTCCGCATCTGACAGTATTAGAAAACGTCGCCTTTCCGTTGCGGGTGCGCCGATTATCTGGCGGTGAAACGAGGGAACGCGTCGGCGCTGCACTCGACGCCATGCAGATGGGGAGATTTGAAAATAGAATGCCGCGAACGCTGAGCGGGGGTCAGAAGCACCGCGTGGCTCTCGCGCGCGCGATCGTCGCCAGGCCTTCTCTGCTGCTTCTCGATGAGCCGTTCTCGGCGCTCGATCCTGCCTTGAGGCGCGATGTGCGGCTTGCCTTGCTTGCGGCTCATTCGCAGTACGAACCCGGCGTGGTTCTCGTAACGCATGACTTCGGCGATGCTGCCGGTATCGCGGACAGAATAGGCGTGCTGATTGAAGGGGAGCTAACTCAGGTTGCGTCGCCGGCTGAGCTCTTCATGCGTCCGGCATCGCTCGCCATCGCGCGGTTTCTGAATATTGCGAATGAAGTCCACGGGCACTCCGACGGCGGCGGAACTTTCTGTTCAACACTTGGCAACTTTCGCACACGGGACACGATTGCCGCGGGGCCTGCAATCGCAGTATTCAGTCCGGCAGCCGTAACTATCGGGCTGAAAGGTCGCACCGCCGCGCGCGTGATCGAAGTTCGCACGTATCCGGAACACACCACCCTGATGCTCGGTATTACGGGAGGAAGACTCGAAGCCGCCTGTCCTGCCGGAAGTTCGTTTGCTGCCGGCGACGAAACCACGGTTGATCTCGACGTCGACAGACTCGCAGTATTCCCTCTGCCCGCTGGGCAGCGAGTTGAGTAGCTGTGACAACAACCCCGCACGCCCATCCTGCCAGAGGGACATTCACCGGTCGGCAAATAGGCCGAGCCTTTGGGGATATCCCACCGCGACTGAATACCATGGCCTACATACGCTACTTGAGTGACGACGAACTTCCTGCTTCGGAACGGGTTCCAGATCCCGACAACATCCTCCAGATCCATGGCGTGCACCCGTCCGTTATGCGCCAGCACTACGAGCTCTACGTTGAGCTGATGCACCGGCAAGGCCCTCTCTCCCGCTGGCAACGCGAATTACTGGGAGTGCGGGTGTCGGCCTTGAATGGGTGTAGATATTGAATGGCCCATCACGGAGCGGGTCTCCGTCGGATTGGGAACGGGAACAGAGATGCGTCGGAAGTAGAGCGGGTGATCGCCTCGCTGCAGGACACGACTTGCCTCTCCGGAGAATTCACCAGCGCGGAGCTCGTACTGCTCACGTATGCGGACCGGCTGACGCTTGATCCTTCCGTAGTGAATCCGGGTGACGTCGAAGCGTTGCGTGCCGAAGGATTCGACGACCGCGCGATTCATGACGCCTGCGCCATCGTGAGCTATTTCGCCTTCGTCAATCGAATCGCCGACGGGTTGGGCGTTGAGCTCGAGGGGCCATAGCTGCTTCGCTCCTGTTCCCGGCGACGGGGCATGGCTAGAGAGTGCGTCAGTCACGTCGTGCCAAACTGGCGGCCATGCCGGGCTCACGTCCGAACAGCGGCACGATCTCCAGTCAAAGCAGGGGCGGGCAGTTTTCGGGGTGGAAATGAAGATCGTGGACGGCGACGGAACGGAGCTCCCGCGCGATGGAAAGGCATTCGGAGATCTCATGGTGCGCGGGCCGTGGATATGCAGCGCGTACCACAAACTTGTGGAGGGTGAAACGCTGAAGTCCGGTTGGCTTCCCACCGGCGACGTCGCCACGATAGACGCCGACGGCTACATGCAGATTACTGATCGGTAAAAGGATGTGACAAAGTCCGGAGGGGAGCGGATAAGCTCGATCGAGCTCGAGAATCTTGCCGTGAGTCACCCGGCAGTGCGCGAAGCAACGTGATCGGCATACCGCATCCGAAGTGGAGCGAGCGTCCGTTATTGATTGTCGTGTTAAATCCGGACGCAACCGTGAGCCGCGTTGAGCTGCTGGCGTTCTTCGACGGAAAAGTTGCCAAATGGTGGAAACCCGACGACGTCGTGTTCGTGACCGAGCTTCCGCACACGGCGACAGGAAAACTTCTCAATACCATACTCCGCGAGGACTATGGCGCTCATCGCGTTACTTCCGCCTGAGCTCTGCCACATCGCGAATGGCGCGCAGCATTGACCTTCGGATGAGGCCGCTGCCAAGGCGCACAACCGACCAGTACGGAAGAAATCGGATCTTCACGCCACGATCCGCGCAGAGCACGCGAGTTTCAGTCGATATCCTCACTCGGCCGGATCCGATCTGCTCGACACGAAAATTCCACACAGCGCGCGCTGAGCCCGGCGCAGGCGGCATCGAAATGAATTGCTCCGCGCCTGGAGTGTCGAGGCAGCCGCTGGGCGTCCAGAATCTTCCCTCTAGACCGATCACCAGCTCCTCCGGTACACGTTCGTCGAGCACGCGAAACCCCCGCTCCTCGAACGTTGCCAGCGTAACTGGCTCGCGCGATGTTTTCGCCTCATGCAATCCAGTTTTCTTGAAAAGCATCGACGGCAAGCTCCGGATCACGAGCAGAGCGCGAACCAGATCGCTGCGCGCGAGGTCGGTTTCCCGGATGGCCGCGTAAGCAGCCTCGCGCGACGCGCGTGCGACGATCGAATGCCGTTCCCGCACCGTCCAGGTCGGCAGATACTGGTCAATCAGAAGAGGATCTGTCAAAGGTCATGAATAATACATGACCGGCAACACAGTTCGACGTGGATCGCGTGTTCCGCGCGCTTACAGTGCTTCGGCTTGAGCTCGAAAGGCGAGGGATGAAGACGAGCCACGACTGATCGGAGCAAATTGCCTTGCACCGTCCGTAACACTGGTGTCACTTCAATTGCCCACTCCGTCAACACGCGGGCTACGGACGTTTAGAATGAACAGAATCATTGCAGAGTATCTGGGCGTTTCGCTCATCATTGGTACTGTTGCATGTTCGGACGGGAGTCCTTCCGCGCCCGAGGCACAGGTTGTCCCTTCCAGCCCGGCTGGACTGGTGATCTCCAATCCGCACCCCAATTCGACGACCGCACGCGTCAACGGGACTCGCGCTTCGCTGGCTACTTCGGCGGAACCGAACGTCGCATTGGTGTCTATGGAGCCGGGGTCGCAGCCAGACGCCCTCAGTGTAGCGGTTCGCAACATCACAACAGGTGGCGCGGCGCGATCGGTCGACGTGATCGATGGCGGATTCGACCCGGTTGCCGTCGAAGCGCGGGTGGGCGACGAGTTAGAGCTGA
>JBDSBT010000274.1:0-2768 GCA_039921425.1 Gemmatimonadaceae bacterium
GCCATTACAAACGCGACTGCCCAAATGCCAGCACCCGCAGTTGCGCCGGCGATAAATCCGGTTGCGCCGGCAACCAGCGTGCAGATCACGAGGATACCCAGTGATTGCGTGAGCGACGCGTGACGCGAGCGCCGTCGTCCGATCAAGGAAGCAAGAACTCCGGCCGCGAATACCGATGCCACCAGAGCCATCCAGAGCCCGTCAGAGGTGTGGCGCGGACCAAGCTCTCGGAGTAGACCGTAACCCAGCGGAGCGACACCAAACAACACTGCTGCAATGAGATACATCATCCGCCTCGGCGATCGTTCCATGAAAGCCCCCAATCCGTTGCGTCGCCCGAGTGTCGGGCCTGACTCGTAGTGTGGATCAACATACGTCGAGAACCTTTGCGGTACTACCAGAGCAGCCGACGCTAGCACGCGGCTACGCCACTTGCAGAGGCTTGATACGCGCGACTTCATCTTTGATAGACTGAGCAGCGTCCCAAAGATCGACTGCGCGTTGTGCGTTGAGCCAGAACTCGGGGCTGTTGCCGAAGAGGCGGGATAGACGAAGGGCCATTTCGGGAGTAAGGGCTCGACGTCCGCGGAGTAGTTCATTGATTGACTGACGCGAAACGCCCACCGACTCGGCAAGAGTGGCGACGGTAAGTTTGTAGTCCGGCATGAAATCTTCCTGAAGCATTTCTCCGGGATGAGTCGGTCGCCGCTTCATCGGGCGATCGTTGCGAATAGTCATCGTATCTCCAGCTAGTGGTAGTCACAGACTTCGACTTCGTAAGCATCGCCGTCAACAAAACGAAAGCAGATTCGCCATTGATCATTCCGGCAATCGCGTGCTGGCCCTTTCGGCCTCCCTTCAGGCGCGTGAAATCTGTTTCGCCACGGCAACCGGTAAGCGTCTTGCTGAGCCAGTAGTGTAGAGATCTTGCGTCCGTTTGCCGGCGAACGACTTAATCATGTCCAGTGTAATGCGTCACGTGACGCGTGTCAAGCGAGGGCGCGACGGTGAGAGTTGATGTTTTTTTGATATCGTACGAATCAGAGCCTGGCGAACGTATCCAAGTGGGGTCAGTTTCCTCCCTCCCTCATCCTTTTGCTGCCGAATGTCGTCTTTGCCGGGCGGACTCTACGATTCCCTCCTAACCGAAGCGCTCGCCGCATCTCTCGGCTCGCTTATCTGGACCGATGAAGTAGATCTCATCGCCCTCAGGAATCCAGATGCCGCCGACAGAATTGCTCTGCATTCGCGAGAGTGGTTGAACGCGCCCTCGATTCGCTCCCCGAGAACGACCATGTCGCGGTGGGCGTTGGGCTCGCGCGCCAATTGATCGGCGAACTTGTACGGACAGTCGGTGTTGAGTCATTGATCGCCGAAAGACCGCACGCCTCGGCTCGAACGCTTCAGGCTATTCGAGCTCGTCGTCCCGATGGAAGTGTCGAGAAGCTAAAATCACCTCTCATCCCGCTTCTCGACACGACCCTGTTGACGAATGCTCCCGGTGAACCTCGAGTCGGGAATCAGATCCAGGCCGAGATTCCGTCTGCCGACAGGATTGATGTGGTGATGGCATTCATTCGCCGGAGTGGTATCACGCCTTTTCGAGACGAGTGGCGAGAAGGGGTTTATTTCGCGAAGAACGTCCCAGCGGATCTTTGCGCGTTCACGCTGGACAAGACTACCGGCCGATTCTCTCCGACGACGCGTTATCGTGATTACGCGATCAGCAGGGATTTGATTCACTGGGAAAGCCAGTCCGTTATTCGGAGTACTAGCGAGACAGGCCGGCGGTATCAGGAGCATGTGCGGAGGAACAGCCAGATCATCTTGTTCGCGCGACATGACCGCGATGAAAGAGCATTTTACTGCCTCGGTCCCGCGACGTATGTAAGTCACGAGAGCGAGCTACCGATGTCGATTACGTGGCGGCTTCAGCATCCACTGCCGGGCGATCTGTTCGCTTCGTTCGCGGCAGCCTGTGGCGTAAACTATTTCGGTTGGCGCCCTGAGTGCGAGGAGGAGTGGATCGCGTGAACGCCTGGGAGTTGGAAACACGACTGGGCTGTGAAATGGTCGTATTTTCCAGCGCTGCGGCAAAACCTGTTGCTTTCTCGAATCTGCCGGCTGGAAATTTTGCGAGCGCATCACCACAGCGCCTTTGATATTCGGCTAACGGTGTTGCGAATGGTGGAGAGTGACAACCTGCCGTTCCGTCACCACCTTCGCGCCGATTGCCTGAACGTTATGACCTAGGAATGGCGGCTCACCAGCGAGTCGACTCGCCGCGTGGCCCGATGGAGCCTTGCCGTCCTCCATCCGCGCTACGTCGCATCGCTAAAGCGGCTCAACCCCTCACCAGCGCCTTGTACTTGATCCGGTGCGGCTGATCGGCATCTGCCCCCTTCCGCTTCTTCAGATCTTCGATGTACGCCTGGTAATTCCCCTCAAACCAGACCACCTCGCTCTCTCCTTCGAACGCAAGAATATGTGTCGCGATTCGATCCAGAAACCACCGATCGTGCGTAATCACCACAGCACACCCTGAGAAATCGAGAAGCGCATCTTCAAGCGCTCGAAGCGTATCGACATCCAGATCGTTCGTCGGCTCATCGAGCAGCAGCAGATTCCCACCGCTCTTCAACAGCTTCGCGAGATGCAACCGATTCCGCTCACCACCCGAAAGCTTGTCGACAGTCTTCTGCTGATCCGACCCCTTGAAATTGAAGCTCGACAAATACCCGCGCGTATTCACCTCGCGCTTCCCTACC
>JBDSBT010000275.1:0-10425 GCA_039921425.1 Gemmatimonadaceae bacterium
CCGGAAAATGACAAGCTCGACTTCCGGGTTCTGACGAGCACGACCAGGGCATAACCCGTCGTTCCGATTCTCCGCGGGGCCGCGGAAGCGTTGCAATAGCAACGGCTTTCGCGGCCCTGTTGTCTAATTAATGAGCATCCCGCCAGAAGGACCCTCTTACCCCGCTTCGTGTATATTTCAGCGATGAAAAAGTATGTTGTTTCCCTGCTGGCCATCACGGCAGCCGGGACATCCGCCATTGCGCAGGATACGAACACTCCAGGTGCGTGCACCACGCCCGACACTGTCGTGATTGTCGGCAGTTCACGCGTGTCCGAAGCTTCGGTTCGCGCTAGTGCTGGCCTTCCTGCTCATACCACGCTCAACTTCCGCGATGTGCAGCGAGCGATCAAGGCGCTCTTCGCGACTGGGCAGTTCGAGGACGTGCAGATCGCGTGCTCCGTTCCTCCGGCGAGTCCAAAAGTCAGCCTTCGCATCATTGTCCGCGAACGACCGGTGCTTACCGGAGTGACTGTCACGGGTCCTGCGCGCGTGTCTCTGAAAGACGTGAAGGACCGTCTGACGCTGGCGATTGGAAAGCCGGTCGATCCGTCGGCGCTCGCGCTTGCCGTTGAGAGAGCCGATTCGCTTTACAACTCCAAGGGCTACTACCTAGCCCGTATTCACGTGGATACAGTGAAGGCCGGCGACAAGGTAAAGATTGCTTTCACTGTCGAAGAGGGAAGGCGCCTTGCTATCTCAGGACTGAACGTCAGCGGCAACAAGAAGGTGTCATCCGCAGACATCGCAGCGGCGATGGAATCCAAGCCAGAAGGATTCTACTGGTTCAGAAAAGGCGAGTTCGACGACTCCAAGTATGCAACTGATCTGCAGGAGCACATTCCGCAGCTTTACTCGAGCCGTGGATACATCGATTTCCGGATCATCAACGACTCGCTGATCATCGACCGGGAAGCCGGCAAGGCAGTAATCGATTTGACGGTGAGCGAAGGACCGCGCTACAAGATTGGGACGTTCGAGGTTCTCGGTAACAAGCGCTTCTCTACGTCCGAGGTTCAGCAATACTACCCGTTCAACAACGAGACAACGACCCTCACGCAGCGAGCAGTCGGCGTCGTGAAGCGCTCCTACAAGAACCCTGCGAATACTTTCGATCAGTTGAAGTGGGACGCAGGCGAGCAGAAGCTGCGTGACGCCTACAACGATGAAGGTTACATCTACGCCCGCATTCGTCCCATCGTAGAGCGACAGCCGGGCGGCGACAGCGTTCGCGTCGTGAATCTCCGCTGGGAAGTAGAAGAGGCGAGCCCGGCCATTGTGAACCGCATCGACATCGAAGGCAATGACTTCACGTACGAGTCATGCATTCGCGAGCAGGTCGTTCTTGCTCCGGGCCAGGTGTTCAATCGCAACTACTTGCTGCGCAGCTACCAGAACATCTCGAACCTGAACTTTTTCGAATCGCCAATGCCGGCGCCTGATACTCGCCCGGTTGGCGATCAGGGCGACGTCGACATCGTGTTCCATGTAAAAGAGAAGCGCACGGGAAACGTCAACTTTGGTGCTTCAACCGGTCAGGGAACGGGCATCGGCGGATTTGTCGGGCTTGATCAGCCTAACCTGCTGGGACGCTGCAAGCGGGCGCAGCTACAGTATCAGTTTGGAAAGTACATCAACGATTTCAACATGACGTACACCGATCCGAACGTTAATCAGACGCGTATATCAGGTGCCGTGACGGCCTACCACACGGCGTCGCGCTACACGATCGCGGATCTCGGACGCTCGGTCCGCACGGGTGCGCAGTTTCAGGTCGGTTTCCCGGTTCCAAACTCGCTTTACAGCCGGCTGCTTCTTTCCTACGGCGGAGAGAAGGTGAAGTACGGCGGCAACGGTTTGCTTGGCACGGTTGCCAACCAGTGCGACAATTGCTTCAGGTCAACGCTTGGCTTCACGGCATCGCACGACACGCGCCTCGGATTGCCATTCGCCGCCGAAGGCGGGTCTCAAACGTTCGTCGCTCAGTTCAACGGCGGTCCGTTGGGCGGAACGGCAAAGTTCCAGAAGTACACCACCGAGCTTAAGGCTTATGCCCCGATCGGCGGCATCGGCATCTCGTCACTGGGTTCGTCTCCTATGACCTTTGTCATTGGACTCGGGGCCAAAGCCGGAGCGGTGTTCGGCGATCCAGGGCCGTTCTTCTACAGCCAGTCGTTTGCGCTTGGTGGAACGCAGTACGGAGAACAGCTTCGCGGTTATGAAGAGTTCTCCATCACTCCGCTTGGGTTCAACGCCTTCGCAAATGGCTCGAGCAGCGGAGTTGCACGTTCGTCATTCGGAAACGCATTTTTTACCGCAACCGGCGAGCTCGGTCTACGTGTAAATCAGTCGCTGTACATCAACACCTTCTTCGAAGGTGGCAACGTTTGGGATAGTCCTCGACAATTCGATCCCACTCGTCTCTTCCGTTCCTTTGGATTTGGAGCCGCGATTGTGAGCCCGCTTGGACCGATCGGCATCGACCTTGGCTACGGATTGGATCGCCTGGATACGGCCGGTCGGCCGGCGCCTGGCTGGAAGCTGCATTTCAAACTTGGACAGTTCTTCTAACATCGGAGTATTTATGCGTGGATTGATTCGTGCGGCGTCGCTCGCACTCATTGCAGGTGCCTCAACGGCCGGTTCTGCATCGGCCCAGGCAGCGCCGAAGTTCGGTTTCATCAACTCGGCGGCGATTCTGGCCGAGGCACCCGGCCGCGCCGAGGCCGAGACCCAGTTCAAGAATGAAGTCGCTGCCTATCAGGCTCAGCTTCAGCGAATGAGCGACTCACTTCAGACCATGGGCGCGAACTTCGACAAGGAAGCGCCACGGCTCGACAGCGCTACCCGCGTTGTCCGCGGAAAGGCGATTGCAGCCAAGGAAGCCGACTATCAGGGACGGGCTCGCGACCTCGATCAGAAGATGCAGACCCGCCAGGCCGAGCTGATCCGTCCGTTGATGGAGAATCTTCAGAAAGTAATCGAGCAGGTTCGCGCCGAAGATAACTACGCGATGATCTTCGACGTTGCGTCGCAAACGAGCGTGATTGTTGCCGCAGACAAGAATCTCGACATCACCCCAAAGGTGATGGCTCGAGTAAAGGCTGGTGGAAAGCCTGCGGCCGCTCCTCTGGGCAGCGCGCTTTCACCGAGGCCGACGGGAGTATCAGCACCGAAGCGGTGAGCGCAACGCCAGCCGATTCAAAATCTCTCAGCGGTGAGCGTGCTTGCACTCTCACCGCTGAGGCCATTGCTGCCCTCACTGGCGGCCAACTCGTCGGTGATCCTCAAAGAATAGTCACCAGCGTCGCTCCTCTCGAGAGGGCAGAAGCTCATCAATTGACGTTTCTCGGCGACCGGCGATACGCTAACTCGCTGGCAGCGTGCGGCGCGGGCATCGTTCTCATCAGCACGGAGCTCGCTGATACGGCTGGGTCGATTCCATCGCGGGTGGTTGTAGCGAAGCCGATGGAGTCCCTTCTCTCGATACTTCCCGAGCTTTATCCGGCGACTCAGTCCACGCCGCAGGTCATGCCAACGGCAAGGATCGGCAAAGGTGCGCGAATTGGATCGCGCGTTTCGCTCGGTGACTACACGGTGATCGGTTCCAACGCGATGATCGGCGATGACGTGGTCGTCGGCGCGCACGCGGTTGTTGGCGATGGAGTGACGGTCGGGAGTGGGTCCAGACTGTTTCCGCACGTCACCGTCTATGCTGGTGCACAGATCGGAATGCGCGTTGTTCTGCATTCGGGTGCCAGAATAGGGGCTGATGGCTTCGGCTACGTCTTCACAGGTGGTGTACACGCGAAGATTCCACACGTCGGTGGTTGCATCGTTGGCGATGACGTGGAGATAGGCGCGAATACCACGATCGACCGCGGCAGTATCGGCGACACCGTCATCGGCGCCGGTACCAAGATCGACAACCTTGTCCAGGTTGGTCACAACGTGAGAATCGGCAGGCTGTGCCTGATTATGGCCCAGGTCGGCATCGCTGGCTCGGCGAGGATCGATGACGGGTGCATCATTGCCGGCCAGGCGGGCCTTGGTGGGCACATCACCATAGGGAAGGGGGCTCGCATCGCCGGCCAGTCCGGCGTGTTCGGCGACGTTCCCGAGGGCGAGACATGGTCGGGATATCCGGCCAGGCCCCATCGCGAATCGTTGCGTGCAACGGGGGCGATGTTCAAGATTGCGGGAATGATGAAGCAACTCGAAAAATTACTGGACGAACGGGAAAGCAAGTGAGTCGTTTCACCGTCGCCAAAGAGGCGACGCTCGAAGGAATCGGTCTGCACCTTGGCAAGCCATGCCGCCTTACGTTCAATCCTGCGCTGGCGGGCTCGGGGATCAAGCTTCAACGGGTCGATATCCCGGATGCAACGCCGATCAGCGCAAATGTGAGCGAGGTAAGCGCAAGCGAGAGGCGAACCCAGCTTGGCGCAGGCGTCAACACGGTTCATACAGTCGAGCATGTGCTTGCGGCTGTTGCCGCACTCGGAATCGACGACCTCGTAATTGAAATGGACGGACCAGAGCCGCCGATTCTCGACGGAAGCGCTGCGCCGTTCTTCGACCTTCTTAAACGCACCGGCCTTGCGGCGCAGGATGGACAGCCGGATTATCTGGTGTTAAGTCAGCCCGTGAGGGTCGTCGACGGCGACTCGGTCTACGAAGCCTTCCCGGCGGACGATCTCGCGCTCGATATAACGATTGAATTTCCACACCCGCGGATAGGTAAACAGTCGCGGCAGTTCAGCGTCACGGCCGACAGCTTCGAGACTGAAATGTCACGTGCTCGCACGTTCGGATTCGTAAATGAAGTTGAGTGGCTGCGCGAGCGTGGCTTGATTAAGGGTGCTTCGGTCGAGAATGCAATCGTTCTCGACGAAAAAGATGTAGTGAGCGGACCGCTCAGATGGAGCGATGAGTTCGTCCGTCACAAGGCGATGGATTGTCTTGGCGACCTGGCTTTGGCAGGCGCAAGGATTCGCGCGCGGATTGTCGCGCTGAAGCCGAGTCATCGTGGAACCGTAACCCTTGTCCGCGAGCTGTCGCGGGTGGGGATACTCAACGGCGGGAACGGAATGAGCGCAACGACCGAGAACAAGCCGCAGCGGGCGAAAGTTGTGTACGGAATCGAAGAAATCATGAAGGTGCTGGCGCATCGCTACCCCTTTCTTCTGGTCGACCGCATCCTGGAAATCGAAGAGGGCAAGAGGATCGTCGGACTGAAGAACGTTACGATCAACGAGCCCTTTTTTCAGGGACATTTTCCAGGCCACCCGATCATGCCGGGCGTACTCATCATCGAGGCCATGGCTCAGGTCGGTGGCGTGCTGCTGATGGGTGGAATGGGCGAAGAGATGGCCGACTCCAAGGTCGCGTACTTCATGTCACTCAACAACGTGAAGTTTCGCAAACCGGTGAAGCCCGGCGACCAGCTGATCTTTGAAGTCGAAATCCTCCAGATCCGCGGCAGCGTCTGCAAGACGAAGGGTGTCGCTCGAGTGGATGGGGAAGTGGTCGCCGAGGCCGAAATGGCGGCAATGGTTCGCGACAAGTGAAGCATGCCGGGATTCATTCCTCCGCTATCGTCTCGTCGAAGGCAACGATTGGCGCCGGAGTGCAGGTTGGCCCGTTTGCGATCATCGGTGACGGGTGCCATGTAGGTGACGACTGCGAGATAGCGGCTCGTGCTACTCTCGAGCGCGATGTATCACTCGGTGTTGGTGTAAAAGTCGGTATCGGTACAGTTCTTGGCGGCGCGCCGCAGGATCTGAAGTATGCGGGTGAGGCAACAACCGTAGAAATCGGCGACCACACGGTAATTCGCGAGTACAGCACGGTCAACCGGGGCACGTCGGAATCATTCAAGACTACGGTCGGCAGCAGGTGCCTGCTGATGTCTTACGTCCACCTGGCGCACGATTGTCACATTGGAAACGGTGTCATTCTCGCGAACGGCGTGCAGCTCGCCGGGCACGTGACGATCGAGGACAAGGCGACATTGTCAGGGCTCTCGGCCGTGCACCAATTCGCGCGCATCGGGCGCTTTAGTTTCATTGGCGGGATGTCCCGCGTGTCGAAAGACATACCTCCGTTCCTAAAGGCGGTGGGCAACCCGCTCAAGCTATATGGACTGAACAGCCTTGGACTCCAGCGCAACGGTTTTCAGGAGGACGTGGTTCGCGAGCTGAAGCGAGCATACCGCCTGTTTTTTCGTTCCGACCTGAACGTCTCGCAGGCGTTGGAAAGAGCAGAGACAGAGCTCGAGATGTTTCCCGAGGTGCGTGAGCTGATGGCTTTCGTCGACGCGAGCAATCGTGGAGTCGTGATTTGACCGACGCGCTGCGAATGGGTGTGATCGGCGCCGGTAGTCTCGGCTTTCACCACGTCCGAATTCTGCGTGACATGGAATCGGTTTCGCTATCCGGTTTCGTCGAGCGCAGCGACGAGCGCGCGGATCACGTGGCGGGCGAACTCGGCGTGAAGCGGTATAGCGACGAGAAGTCGTTGCTTGCAGACGTGGACGCCGTGACGATTGTCGTGCCTACTCCTGCGCACTACGCGGTCGCGCGCGCGGCTCTCGAAGCAGGCAAGCACGTCTTCATCGAAAAGCCGATCACGGCGACGCTCGAGCAGGCGGACGAGATTCTCGATATAGCCAAACGCAACGGTTGCATCGTACAGATTGGGCATGTCGAGAGGTTCAATCAGGCCGTACGCGCCGCGCTTCCTTACGTGTCGCGGCCGCGCTTCATCGAAAGCGAGCGTCTCGCGCTATTCAGTTTGCGGGGGTCAGATGTCGCAGTCGTGCTCGACCTGATGATTCACGACATTGATCTCGTCCTCACTCTGGTAGGCGATACGGCCGAGGAGATCTCTGCCGTCGGCGTGCCGGTTCTGACACCGATGCTCGACATCGCGAACGCACGCGTGACCTTCTCGTCGGGGGCGGTTGCGAACATTACGTCGAGTCGCATTTCGCGCGATCGAGTGAGGAAGATCAGGATCTTCCAGCAGAGCGGATACCTCTCCCTCGATCTTGCTTCCGGAACCGGCGAATTTTTCAGGCTCAAGCAGCAGATGGACCCGACGCGGTCTCCGTCCGGCCCCGTGAACATCACCGACTACGTGGATCGTATAAAGCTCACCGCACCTGAGGGGGAGCCGCTGCTGCTGGAATTCGACAGCTTCGTGGCCGCACTGCGTGGTGAGTCTCCGGTGGTAGTGACGGGCGACGACGGCAGACGCGCCCTCGCGGTTGCTCTGAGAATTGTCGCCGAGATTGAGCGAACGCGGCCAGCACTCACTGGAGAAGCCGAACCGGCGCGTGCCTGAAGTCGTCATTATCGCCGGCGAATCGTCCGGCGATCTGCACGCAGCCGGCGTCGCTGAAGAGCTGAGGCGAATCAGACCCGACCTCGAGCTGACGGGTTTTGGCGGTCCGCTCATGGAGAAAGCGGGTGTCAAGCTGTTCGATCGGTATGAGACCGGCGTGATGGGCTTCGTCGAAGTGCTGACCCACATCCCGAGGCATTACCACCTGCTCCAGTCTCTTCGTGAGCGCTTCGAGCGAAACGGCGTGGCGCTGGTGATTGTCATTGACTATCCAGGCTTCAACATGAAAGCGGCCGCCGCGGCGAAGGCTCTGAATATTCCCGTGTTGTACTACGTGACTCCGCAGGTCTGGGCGTGGGGTAAGAATCGCCTGCCAACTCTTGCGAAGATCGTCACAAAAGCAGCCGTTATTCTGCCGTTCGAAGAGAGCCTTTTGCGGGGTCATGGGATTGATGCCACATTCGTCGGACACCCGCTGCTCGACCGGGCAACTGATCTCCCGTCCAGGAAAGCCGCCAGAGAGACGCTCGGCATCCCCGACACGGCGCGGGTGCTCGCGTTGTTTCCCGGCAGCCGCCAGCAGGAGATCGACCGTCACATCGATGACTTTGTTGAATCGGCCCGGAAAGCCCAAAAGGCGATACCCGGTCTCGACGTAATTGTCAGCGTCGCGCCAACGATCGAACTCCATCCGGACAAATGCCCGTTCCGCCTCGTGCACTCGGCGTCGTTCACGGTGCTGCGGGCTGCTGATGCCGCTCTATGCAAAAGCGGAACGACTACTCTCGAGGCAGCTATTGCTGGCACCCCGCTGGTCGTTGCCTACCGAACGAGCGAGATTTCGTATTTTCTCGCGCGACTGCTGGTCACTATTCCGCACATCGGCCTGGTAAACGTTGTGGCGGGTCGCGAAGTCGCCCTGGAATTCATACAGAACGATCTGTCTCCGTCCAGAGTCAGCATTGAGCTGGAGCGCCTGCTTGACCCGACGGACCCTGAACGGAGGCGTGTGCTCGACGGCCTCGCCGAAGTTCGCGGGAAGCTCGGAACGCCGGGCGCCGCTCTACGAGTCGCTGAGATGGCCAGCGCCCTCGCTCACCAGATATGACGGGATGGCGTGCAGATCTCCCATGGAAAATCAGGCTTTCCGTTCTAGCTGGTGGGGGAGCTCTAAAGGCACTATCGGCAACGTGGCGGTACCGGACTGTGAACGACGGTCCCGTCACCGAGCTTCGAAAGTCACAGACGCCGATCCTGTTCGCGTTGTGGCATGGCCAGATGCTCCCGCTGCTCTGGTATCATCGAGACCAGGGAGTCGCGGTCGTCGTTAGTGAGCACAGCGATGGAGAGATCATCGCGCGAATTCTCGAGTGGATGGGCTACCGGTTGATTCGGGGGTCAACTTCGCGAGGCGCCGACCGCGCGCTCCTCGGCATCGTGAGAACATTGAAGGACGGCAAGGACGTCGCGATTACTCCAGACGGTCCACGCGGTCCCGCGCGAAACTTCGCTCCGGGCGCTGTCGTGGCGTCCAACCGGGCGGGCGCGCCTATCGTTCCCACTGTTGCGCACGTGGATAAGGCATGGACGTTGTCGAGTTGGGATGGATTCGTGATTCCGAAACCGTTCGCGAAAATCACGATTGCATATGGTCAGCCTACAGTCGTTGACGCCGCGAACACTCGAGACGCCGCTGCACACGCGCCGAAGCTCCAGAGGATGATGAGCGACGCACTAGAGGTGGCGTGCGCTTCGTAGACCAGATCTGGAACGGCGAAGGGGTTGCTGGCCAGCTCGCGCGGGCCGCACTCCTTCCGTTGGAAATCGTATATCGCGGAGCTGTTGCTCTAAGGGGCGAGTTGTACGACAGGCACGTACTCGAGACGATTCCTTCTACAATTCCGGTGATCAGTATCGGCAACCTCACCGTTGGCGGAACCGGCAAGACCCCGATCGCCAGCTGGTTCGCCGACAGGATAGCCCATGACGGTGGGAAACCGGCAATAGTTCTCCGCGGGTATGGCGGCGATGAAGTCATGGTTCATCGCACGCTGACCCCAGATGTCAACGTCATTGCGGACACGGACAGGGCGGCCGGAATCCGTCGCGCGGCCGAGAGTGGAGCAACGGCCGTTGTTCTTGACGATGCATTTCAGCATCGGCGCGCGTCGCGTCAAGCAGACATCGTCGTCGTCAGCGCGGATGCGTGGACGGGACGAATCCGAATGCTGCCGGCAGGGCCGTGGCGAGAGCCGCTGGAATCGATACGCCGAGCTTCTATCGCTTTGATATCCCGCAGGGTGGCGAGCGAGCAAAAGGCGGACGAAGTGGCGCGGGCCATCGCGGAAGTCGCCCCGGACCTGACACAAGCATCGATTCGGTTGAGAATGTCGGAATGCGTTGCCGTCGCTGATCGTTCGAACAGGCAGGACGTCGGCGCTTTGTCGGGCAAGAGCGTCCTTGCGGTCAGCGCAATCGGTGATCCAGTGGCATTCAACAGTCAGCTAGGACGGCTCGGCGCAATTGTCGCTGGTGTCGTCTATGCTGACCATCACGCATACACAGCAGCTGATGTCGATCGCATCATCAGCCAATCGAGAGGGAATGACCTTATCGTTTGTACTCTCAAAGACGCAGTAAAACTGGGGCCACTCTGGCCTGCTGGTGGTCCCCCTTTATGGTATGTTTCCCAGTCGCTCGACGTGGAGCATGGACTGGCCGCAATCGACGAGATTTTGTCGCCGTTTCTCGTTCCCAAATAATCTCAACCGTCTCATTCCGGCGCTTTTCAAGTCCGGTGTGCAGTCACTTTTTCAATGGCTACTGACCTCCGCTTACCCACCAACACAATCGTAAAGCCGGACAAGGACACTTTCCTCAACGAGGAAAATCCGTTTGAAGCCATGATGCTCCGTTTCGACCGCGCAGCCGAGCTCCTCGACCTCGAGCCCGGACTCTACAAGGTGCTCCGCCACCCCGAAAAGCAGATCATAGTCTCGATTCCTGTGACCCGTGACAACGGCGAGGTCGAGGTCTACA
>JBDSBT010000276.1:0-18899 GCA_039921425.1 Gemmatimonadaceae bacterium
GTCAGTCACTGCTTCGGAGATCCAGATGAAGGGCGTGAAGGTCCTTATCGTTGACGGGAGTCGGAGCGCCCTCGAACAACGCCCGGGCGGCAGTTGTCTTGGGGAATGCGATGACATCGCGCAGCGATTGGGCACCGGAGAGAAGCATGGCGATGCGATCGAAGCCGAGCGCGATCCCACCATGCGGCGGTGCGCCGGCGCTCAACGCCTCGAGCAGAAACCCGAATCGCGTTTTCGCATCTGCCTCGCCGATTCCCAGGATACCCAGTATGCGGGCCTGCATCGCGGTGTCGTGGATTCGGATGCTTCCACCACCTAGCTCGGTTCCGTTCATGATTACGTCGTACGCAAGCGCCCGAACGTTGCGGGGCTCGACATCGAGCTTTCCTACGTCATCAGGATGAGGCGCCGTGAACGGGTGATGAACTGCAGCGAGTCCGCCGGTCTCTGTATCTTCGCCGAACAGAGGGAAATCAGTGACCCACAGCATCTCGACCGACCCTTCGGGAATCAGATTCAGCCGCTTGGCGGCGTCCTGACGAACGCGGTCGAGCGCAGGGTTTGAAATCTCATCCGCGGCCGCGACCATCAACATCAAGTCGCCTTCGCCCAGGGCGAGCTGAGCCGCGGCAGCTTCGTCAACGAACTTGGCGACTAGGCCTTCGAGCGTGCTATTGGTTTTTTTCAAGCGCATCAGGCCGAAGGCCCCGGCCGATTTGGCGATGCCCTCGATCTCGTCAACCTGCTTGCGAGACATAGCGGCCCCGCCCGGAATCTTAATGCCTCGAACTCGGCCACCCGCATCGATCGCCGACCTGGTGATACCAAAGTCCGCACTTCTGAACGCCTCAGTCACGTCAATGATCTGCATCCCGTAACGCAGATCGGGCCTGTCCGAGCCGTACTGCTCCATGCAGTCCGCATAACTCATCCGGCGGAACTTCGCCGGGATGATGATTCCGGCGTCAGCAAAAAGGACGGCGAGCAGTCCCTCGGTAAGCACCATGATGTCTTCGGGCGTTATGAACGACGCCTCGATATCGATCTGGGTGAACTCAGGCTGGCGATCAGCGCGAAGGTCCTCATCGCGAAAGCAGCGCGCGATCTGGAAATACCGGTCGAACCCGGCGACCATCAGGAGCTGCTTGTAGAGCTGGGGCGACTGCGGCAGCGCGTAGAACTCGCCAGCATGCACTCTGCTGGGCACCAGATAATCGCGCGCCCCTTCGGGCGTCGGCTTAGTGAGAATCGGAGTCTCAATCTCGAGATATCCGCGTTCATCGAGATACCGTCGCGTTGACTGCTGAAGGCGGTGCCTCAAAATGATGTTGTTCTGCAGCTCAGCCCGCCGAAGATCGAGATGCCGGTGGCGGAGTCTCAGATCTTCATTCGCAAGCTTTTCACCTTTCCCTCTCGCAACTGGAATCGCCGGGGTCTCGGCAGGGCCAAGCACGGCAATCGAAATGGCATGAACCTCCACTTTGCCCGTCTGCAGCTCGGCGTTCTGCATTTCGGCGGGGCGTAGCTCGACGGTTCCGTCGATTCGCACAACAGTTTCCTGACCGAGTGACGCGGCGGCAGCGATGACATCGCTCGGCGTCCATTTAGGGTCAAACGAGACCTGCACGATCCCCGCGCGATCGCGCAGGTCGAGGAACACAAGCCCGCCAAGATTGCGGGAGCGATGGACCCACCCGGCTAGCGAAACCTGGGTGCCTGCATCGGCTTCCCTGAGGGCGCCCGCCTGATGCGTTCTCAGCGAAGTACGAAAGACGCTTTCACTCATGAGCGAAATTGGATTTTAGCGTCCGAAAAAACCTTGCCGGCGATCGGGGCAGACGAGAAGTGGAGACCTGGAAAAATGACGGGGCCGGGAACGTGAAGTGGGCTGGGTCGTAGCAGGGGTCCGAACGGGTTAAACTTAGTTGTGACATACATTTGGTGGAAGGAGCATTCCCTGTGAGCGGACCGGCTAAAACCGGGCCCGTGAAGGTCAATCTTCTCGACCTTCTTCCCGCCGCGGCGGAGGTCGAACTGCGCCGCTTTGCTCAAGAAAACGACGAGCTGCCGTACAGGGCAAACCAGGTCCTTCAACACCTCTGGAAAGCGCCTCGACCGGACATTGCGTCGATGGTTGAGCTCCCGGCCGCCTTCCGCGCGAAACTCGACGCACATTTCGAGATCCCGCGACTTGGCCTGGCTGCCCGCCAGCTCTCCACCGACGGCACAGAGAAGTTCCTCTTCCGGTTGCACGACGGCGAGCATATCGAAACCGTCGCGATTCCCGACGGCTCGCGTCTCACGCTTTGCATCTCGTCGCAGGCCGGGTGCGCTCTTCAGTGCTCGTTCTGCGCCACGGGAGCGATGGGCTTCTCGAGAAATCTCACCCTGTCGGAAATCGCCGGGCAGGTCCGCGAGACTCTCCTCCTGACCGGAAAGAAACCGACGAACATCGTGTTCATGGGAATGGGCGAGCCGCTGATGAACTGGAAAGCGGTGGATCCGACCCTCTCGGTTCTCAACGACGAGGATGGCTTCGGGATTGGCGCTCGTCACATCACCGTGTCAACTGTCGGCGTCTTGCCAGGAATCGTGGCTCTTGGCGAACGGAAAGAACAGTTCCGGCTGGCGATCTCCGTTCATGCTCCGACCGACTCACTACGCGCGACGATGATGCCGGTCAACACGAAGTATCCACTGGCTAGGGTCATCGAGGCAGCGAAGGTGTTCGACAGACGCGTGACTTTCGAATACGTGATGCTTCACGGCGTGAACGATCTTCCTGAGCATGCCGGGCAGCTCGCTCGTCTCGCCAACCAGTGCAAGGCATTCGTAAATCTCATTCCCTTGCACGCCGGAGGGGTTGGCGATTTCATACCCGCCACTCCTCAACAGATCGCCGCCTTCGCAAGAACGATTCGCGATCGAGGGGTCGAGGTGGCGATAAGAAAGAGCCGCGGCAAGGACATCGCCGCCGCCTGTGGCCAGCTACGGGTAGAACGGCAACCGAGGCGGGTGCCAGTCGGCGCCAACTAGAACCGTTACGTCGAGAAACTTGAGACTGTCCGGTTTCTCCTGAACTTCGGCACCGAACACGGCCGCGACGAGCCTTGCCCATTCGGGGTGGTGTGATCGATCGATGACGAGTGTCTTTGCAAGCTGCTGGCGCGACGTGCCCACTTCGACCACGTCAAAGCCCCTGTCTCTCAAATGAGTGGTAGCTCTTCTTGCGAGACCTTTGGTACCTGTCGCGTTCAGAACCTCGACCTTGATGCGAACGCCGTGTAGCGCGGCAATCTCCGGCACTCGGCTGGTCTTGACTGGCGCGATGACGTTCATTGTTGACCCGTAGCGGTGCCACGCGTAGTACCCTCCGCCCGCAGCGACAGCCGCGAGCAGAATCCATCTCCCGATTTTCACCGAAGGCTATTCCAGAGAGCGACAGTTTCGGGAAAAATGTGATTGCCTTCGCGAACTGACCAATCCAGCCGAAAGCGGACGACCTGACGGAATACTGCATCGAACGAAGTAGGAACCTGCGCGGCGAGGAAATTTCTGTCTTCGCGGGAAAATTTTCTCCCCGGTTCCAGATAGTCCGCCATGTATAGGGCTCGTCCGGTTCGATCCCAGCTTGGCGATCCAACGGTGTGATATCGAATGGCATCGAGGACGCCTCGACGGTTCTCGCCCTGACTCTCAAGCTGAATCGCAGCAGCTGGTCCGTGGAGCAAAGTGAACGGCGTGATCAAATCGCCAGTGAGAGCTCTGAGCTGATTTTCCGGAGCGTCGCGCAGCGAATCGTGCCATACACCGGCATCCGTCCAGGCATTCGCCTCCTCCGTTGACAAACGCATCGCAGCCGCCCACGCGCGAAGGAGCGAAGTCACGCGCGCGATGTGTTCCAGCCGCTTCTTGCCGACGCATGCCCACATCGGCATTCCGTTCGCGTCAGTCTTCATCCGCACCGAGGATCATGTTGTCGATGAGTCGAGTCGCGCCGACCCGCGCTGCAATGATGGCCGAGGAATTCGGAGTCGCCGTTGCGTCGTGCGAGAGCGAGGTTCCGTTGACAACTGCGAAATAATCCGGCTTCACGTGGGCTTCGTGCCGGAGAACGTTGAGTCCAGCCATTTCCAGCGCGCGGACATCTCGTTCGCCCGTTGCGAACACACGGCTGACTTCCTTGAGCGCCTGACTCAACACAAGGGCCGAGTTTCGGTCGGAATCGCTCAGATACCTGTTGCGGCTGGAAAGGGCGAGGCCATCGGTCTCTCGAACGATTGGCGCGACAACGATGTTGAGGGGCATGTCGAGATCACGGACCATCGCCCGAATCAATGTGGCCTGTTGTAGATCCTTTTGTCCGAAAATCGCCACATCCGGTTGCACGATGTTGAAGAGTTTGGCGACCACCGTGAGAACGCCGTCGAAATGTCCGGGTCTGCTCGCCCCTTCCCATCCTTGTCCCATCGTTCCCGAAGTGACGGTGATCTCTCGCTTCCCCGGATAAATCTCCTCGACCTCCGGACGAAAGAGGACGTCAACACCGGCGTCACGAGCCATTGCCTCATCGTTCTCAATGGGACGAGGATAACGGGCAAGATCTTCATTCGGTCCGAACTGGAGCGGATTCACGAAAATACTCATCACCGTCACATCGGCTTCTCGCTTCGCCCGCTCGACGAGACTGATGTGCCCGCGGTGCAGCGCACCCATCGTGGGAACGAACGCGACAGTGGATCCAGCCACACGAAATCTCGCCACGGCTTCGCGCACCGCGACGATGGTCGAAACCACAATCATGTCAGTTGCTGTGATCGGCATCGGGATATGCGCCTGACCTCACTTCGTCGCCAAAAACGCTCACTGCGTCCTTTACCACCTGCGCCACGTCGGCATACTTCTTCAGGAACTTTGGCGCAAACCCTTCATTCATCCCGAGAAGGTCAGGCAGAACGAGGACCTGTCCATCGCAGTGCGGGCCAGCGCCAATTCCGATCGTTGGGATTGACAGCGCCTTCGAGATCCGCTCGGCAAGCTCTGACGGGATCAACTCGAGCACGAGAGCGAACGCGCCCGCAGCTTCGAGCGCTTTCGCCTGCTCCACCATCTTGTCGCCTTCGGATTTCTCCTTGCCCTGAATTCGCATCCCCAGCGTTCGAACGGACTGGGGCGTGAATCCAAGGTGGCCAAAAACAGGAATGCCGATCTTCGTCAGCTTTGCGACCGCGTGCACAATCTCTTCGTAGCCGCCCTCCAGCTTGACGGCGTCCGCTCCCGTCTGCTGCATAAGACGACCAGCGTTAAGCACCGCCGACTCCTCGCTGGCCTGATAAGATAGAAACGGCATATCAACAACCACCAGCGCCCGGCGAACGCCACGTCGCACGGCGGCGCCGTGGTAGATCATGTGGTCCATCGTCACGCGAAGCGTCGTATCAAAACCCGCCACAACGTTGCCGAGCGAATCACCGACAAGGACGATATCAACCCCCGCCGCGTCAACGAGCCTGGCGAACAGGACATCGTACGCCGTCACGACGACGAGCTTCCTGCCGTCGCGCTTGAGCCTTCCGATGTCCCTTACGGTGAGCCTTCGCGGCGCCGCTTCCTGATCAGCCATCCGAAACACCTCTCAGCTCCGCCAGCTCGCGAAGCCAGAAATCCCTGTTAGGCAGCTCCGGATGCGGAACTGTCAGCTCGTCGTCCGAATACTCCGCACCCTCGATCAGAACAATATCCAGATCCAACGTCCTGGGCCCCCATCGAACCGCGCGTACTCGCCCCGCCGATCGTTCAACCCGGTTCAGGGCTTCAAGCAGGGAGCGCGGAGAAAGCGAAGTGTGTACAGCAATCATCTGATTCAGATACAGGCCCTGTGGAATTGGTCCGACCGGTTCCGTTTCCTCGATCTCGCTCTCGCCGATGATCTTGATTCCTCTGACTTGACCGATAGCCTCGCGCGCTCGTGCGAGCGTTGCGTGACGATCGCCGAGGTTTGACCCGAGTGCAATGTACGCGACGTCACTCATCCCTCGCCCGCTCCAGTGTCACCTGCGCGTACGCCAGCGGTCCGCCGAGCGCCACGTGCGGCTTTCGTACGTTCACCAGCACCTTCATTACGCCGTCGATCGGGAGGATCTGATCGGCTATCGTCGCGGCAAGATCTTCGAGGTAGAGGATGTGACCCTGACTCACAATCGACGACACAATTGTATACAGTCGGCGATAGTCCAGAACGCCCTCAGCCCCGTGAGCCGAATCCTCGCGACTGACCCACGCTCCGACGTCGAGCTCGATTGGCTGCGAGATCTCTGCCTCGTGCGGGAGCACGCCGATGCGCGCGTGAAAGCGCATCGCCTCGAGCCGTACGACAAATGTGAGCGGCATCAATCAGCTATCGAGTGCGCTGCGAAGCGACCGCGTCAACGCCAATGCGGCGTCGACACTTTCTCCCGATGCCTTGACCAGCGCGCTACCGACAACTACGCCGTCTGCACCTTCGGCAGCGTCGCGCGCCTGTTCACCGTTCGAAATTCCGAAGCCGACACAGATCGGGAGATCGGTAGCCATGCGAAGCCGGTCGGTCGTCCCACGAAGGTCCGATGAGAGCGATGACTGAGCACCCGTTACGCCGAGTCTGCTGATGAGGTAAACGAAACCCGAGCCGTTGCGGGCGATTTCCTTCATGCGTTCGAGCGGCGTAGTCGGCGCGACCAATCGCACGAAGGCCAGCCCGGATTCGCCGAGCCACTTCTCACGGTCCGGATCTGATCCAACCGGCAGGTCGGTCAAAAGAATTCCGTCGACTCCCGCGGACCTTGCCCGATCGAGTACGTCATCGCCGCCACTCATCAACGGATTCAGATAAGTGAAAAGCACCACTGGCACACTCACCGAGGCTTTCGACACCAGATCGAGCGTCTTGTCGAGGGTCATGCCGAAAGCGAGGGCGCGTTGCGAGCTCTCCTGAATAACTGGACCGTCCGCGATCGGATCGGAAAACGGCACGCCGATCTCGATGACGTCCACGCCTTCGGCCTCGAGGCCGCGCAGAAGGTCAACACAAGCCGACTCCGTCGGATATCCAGCAGTCACGTAACACACAAGCGCCTTGCGCTGCGTGGCGCGAAGCAATGCGAACCGCTGATCGATTTTGTTAGACGAAATAATCGCCAACGTTGAGGCCATATCTATCCCGGTCCGCCGTCTTGATGATCGTTCGAGGATAGTCGCCGAAGCCGTCCACCCGCGCAAGGTCAGCCTCAGGCGCAGGATGGAGCATGTTTCCCTGCGCGTCGCTAACGATTTTCACGATCGGCGCATCTCCTGAAGTACCGTTAAGGGCGGACACGGAGTCGTCGATAGAACCATCACTCCGTGCAGCGTCACCGGTCGAGGAGGCCCATCTCCGTTACCTGCGCCATATCCTTGTCACCGCGCCCACTCACGCAGATCAGTATTGCGTCTTCCTTCGTCCAGCGCGCTGCATTGTCGGTGACCCATGCGATCGCGTGCGACGTTTCGAGTGCGGGTATGATTCCCTCGAGCTTGCTCAGCAGCTCAAATCCGCGAAGCGCATCATCATCCGAGACAGCGACATACTCTGCGCGGCCTGAATCCTTGAGCCACGCATGCTCCGGTCCGACGCCCGGATAGTCGAGGCCTGCCGAGATCGAGTGAGCGGGATGAACCTGGCCATCAGCGTCCTGAAGCAAATAGCTGAGTGATCCGTGAAGTACACCGGGACGCCCGCGGAGAAGCGAGGCAGAGTGTTCCTGGGAGTCAAGTCCGTGGCCCGCAGCTTCGACGCCTATGAGCTTGACGCCAGCATCATCTGCGAACGGATGGAAAATTCCCATCGCATTCGACCCTCCGCCGACGCACGCGACAACGGCCGATGGCAAGCGGCCCGCACGCTCTAGCATTTGCGCTCGCGCCTCGCGGCCGATGACGGACTGGAACTCCCGGACCATTCTCGGATACGGAGCCGGTCCGACAACCGAACCGATGATGTAGTAACTGTCATTGACGTGGGTGACCCAGTCGCGGATAGCTTCGCTCGTCGCATCCTTGAGCGTGCGTGTTCCACTGGTGACGGAAACCACCTTCGCTCCCATCAGCTTCATGCGGTAGACATTAAGCGACTGCCGCCGAATATCCTCTTCGCCCATGTACACTGTGCAGTCGAGCCCGAAGCGCGCGCAGACAGTTGCAGTCGCGACACCGTGCTGGCCAGCGCCAGTCTCGGCGATGATGCGACGCTTACCCATGCGCATCGCGAGCAGCGCCTGACCAACCGTGTTGTTGATCTTGTGCGCGCCCGTGTGGTTCAGGTCTTCCCGTTTCAGGTAAATCGTCGCGCCGACTTGTCTCGAGAGCCGACGGGCATCGCTCAGAGGCGATGGACGCCCGACGTATGACGACAGCATTTCGTCGAGCTCTGCGACAAACGCCTTGTCGGCCATAGCTCGATCAAATGCTGAGTCGAGCTCATCGAGAGCCGGAATCAGAGTCTCAGGAACATAGCGGCCGCCGAATGGTCCGAATCGATCGTGTGTTGAAGTAGCGGTCATAGTTGAATTTGAAGCGGCGTGCATTCGCCGCTCATACTATAGACGCGGAATGCACCGCTTCGGCAAAAGACCGCATGAGATTGTGATCCTTGATACCGGGACGGGTTTCGACCCCGGAAGACACGTCCACAACAGCGGGGCGAAGCAAGCGGATGGCTTCTCCGACATTGTTGGGATTCAACCCACCGGCAATAATGATCGGTATGCCGATCGGCTCGCGGGCAAAGACATCAGCGATCGATTCCCAAGCGAACGGTTTTCCTGTTCCACCAGTGCGACCCGCCACCGAAGTATCGAGCAGGATTGCATCAGCAAACTGCGCCCGTTCACGGGCGTCTGCGATCGCCGTCGGGGCGTCGTCCACACCGACAACGAGCCACACCTGCCCGCCATAACCCCCCTTCAGTCGACTCATGAATGCGCCGTCAACAGCCCTGTGGATTTGCACGACGTCGAGCTTCAACAGGTTTGCCGTACCAGCAACGGCGGCTGGGCTGGAACGGCCGAAAACGCCGACATGCTTGACCCGGGAATCGGCCAGCTCCAACACTTTCTTGGCGGTGATCTCCGAAACTCTTCGCGGACTCTCAGCGAATATCACTCCGACGTGCGAGGCACCAAGCTCTACCGCAAATTCGGCATCGGCCGGTAAAGTGATTCCACAGAATTTGATCGTCGTCATGTTGCCGAATTTCTCGAGACGCGGGTCAGGACCGCGAGTGCCGAGACACGCCAACGAGCAACGCGACTGCGGTTTCCGGGTCCAACGAAGCCGAGAGGGACGAGCCGATAAGAACTGCGTCGGCTCCGGCCTGGGCGGCACGCTCGACGTCAGCCGCCGTTGTGTATCCGCTTTCGGCAATAGCAATGCATGTCGGCGGAATCAGGGGAATGATTCGTGAAACCGTGTCAGCATCGATTTCGAGCGTCTCGAGATTTCGATTGTTGACGCCAATCAGAATTGCTCCCGCCGATAGTGCCTGTTCCAGCTCTCTTTCGTCCCTCACTTCGAAGAGGATCTCCAGGTCGAGCTCCCGGGCGGCCTCGGCCAGGGTTGCAAGCCGGCTAGGCTCAATCGCTCGAACAATGATCAGCGCCGCGGACGCACCTAAAGCCCGCGCCTCGACCAGTTGGGCCTCGCTCACATGGAAGTCTTTCTTGAGAATTGGAAGCTCGGCACCTCTCGCCGCTCCAATGTCGTCGTTGCTTCCGCCGAATCGCGTCGGTTCGGTCAACACAGAAAGGGCAGCGGCCCCTCCTGCTGCGTAACACTTCGCCTGGGCGGCAGCGCCCAACGCAGTGTTGATTGCGCCTTTGGACGGCGATTTCCGCTTCATCTCGGCAATCACGGCCACGGTGTTCCGGTTCAACGCGTCGGCAAAACGCGGCCTGATGGATGCTTGATCAAGCGACAATTCATCCAATTCACGCTTTTCACCGAGGGCACGGGACCGTTCCCAGGCGGTGGCGGTCAGCTCCCCCAAAGTTCCAGATGGGGAAACCCACGCAAAAAGTCCTTGCGTTTCGGGAGTTGTTCGGATAATCTTGGAATTCGGCAAATGTTCGGTACGCCGCAGCTGGTTCAGAGACTTCTTCAACGGGAAAGATATGTCGCTCACAAAGCGTCAGCGTGAAATCCTCACTTATCTTACCGAGTATTCGGCCGGTAACGGCTATGCTCCAAGCTTTGAGGAAATCGCCAACCAGTTCGGATACAGCTCACTGGCAACGGTTCACGAGCATCTCAGCAACCTGGAGCGAAAGGGCTACATCAAGCGCGAGTACAATGAAAGCCGCGCAATCGAGCTTCTTCCGTCCGATGTGTTCCCGCGCGCGCTCCAGCTACCGCTGATGGGCTCGGTCGCCGCCGGTATGCCCATCGAAGCGATCCAGTCGCAGGAAATGATCTCCGTTCCGGACGATTTCGTACGGAAAACCGGTAATCACTACGTCCTGCGCGTGCGCGGAAACTCGATGATCGATGAGCAAATCCGCGACGGGGATTTCGTCATCGTCAACGAGCGCCAGACCGCCGACAATGGCGAAATGGTAATCGCTCTCATAGACGGAAACTCGGCAACGGTGAAAAAGCTTTATCGGGAAAAGGACGGAAGAATTCGCCTTCAGCCGGCAAACGAGACGATGAGCCCCATCTACGTTCACGAGAACGACATCTCGATTCAGGGCATTGTGGTCGGCGTACTCAGGCGCTGCTAGACAGTCCAGTGTAGGCGTTGCGAAGCCGGTCAAGGGCTTCGGCGCCTTTGCCTTCACTCATGGCCGCGCGCGCGGCCTCGACACTCTCGCCGTAGGATTTTCCGCCCCCGCTGACGTACAACGCAGCGGCAGCGTTCATTATGACGGCTGCCTGGGCGGTCGGCGCACCACCACCAGCCAGAACTTCCGCAATTATCCGTGCGTTTTCAGCCGGGTCTCCGCCACCGAGCTCACGCTGATCGCCGGAGCCAAATCCAAACTCGGCCGGATTGATGGTCCATTCCTTCGTCCTGCCGTTTTCAATTTCCAGAACGTGCGTCGTTCCGATGGGAGAGATCTCGTCGAGTCCGGGCTCACCGTGAACGACCAGCGAATGGAGGGAGTCCAGCTCCGCCAGAGCGCCGGCAAGTACTGTAACGCGATGGGCATCGGCAACTCCGACGACCTGGCGCCTGGCGCCGGCGGGATTCGCCAGCGGTCCAACAATGTTCATTACTGTCGGAATTGCCAATTCCCGGCGAACGGCTCCGACGTGCTTCATCGCGGGGTGCATCAGTGGCGCGTACATGAAAACGATCCCGGCGTTCTTGAGCGCGGCGCTCATGGTGGAGAGCGGCGCATCCACTGGAACACCCAGGGCTTCGAGAACATCTGCACTACCGCAACGGGACGTGAACGAACGGTTCCCATGCTTCGCCACTCGCACTCCGGCACCCGCAGCGAGCAATGCGGCCGCAGTTGAGATATTGAATGTCCCAACCGCGCCTCCGCCCGTTCCGCAGGTATCGACAAGGTCATCACGGTTGTCGGCGGGCAGAACGATCATCACCTCCCGCAGGGCGCGAACTACGCCGGCGACGATCTCCGATGTTTCACCTCGCACGCGAAGACCCGTCAGCAGAGCAGCCACCTGAAGCGGTGACGCTTCCCCGCGCATGATCACACCAAATGCATCACCCGCGTCCTGTGCGCTGATCGGCTGATGATGCGCGAGCTTGACGATGGCACTCTGGAGCGCCGAAGGAACGGACGGAGATGTCATTACTTCTACCGGGTCAGACGGCGGCTTGCGGCGTCAGTAAAGCGCGAATCTGCGCGAGCGCTTCGTCTGCGCCGCGGCTTGCATTTTCGTCCTGCAAGATCCGCTCGATTAGATACAGGGCATTCGCATGCGTACGAGCCAACTCCGACTGCGTATGCAAATCGACGTGTGCCTGCTGCAGTCTCCCTACAGCCTGCGACACCTGCTCTTCGACGGCATTCAGCAGTTGTGCTCGCTGTTGAATCTCGCTTTGCGCGTCCGACAGGACTAGCTCGAGCTCGGCAATCCGCGATGCGTCTCGCTCAGTCGGCGCGGCGCTGTCGCTCCTTGCGGCGTCGAGCTCCGATTTAAGCTGCCTGAGCGCCCGATTGTATTCAGCGTGAATATTGCGAGTCAGCTCTTCGAGAGTGCGCACTGCCTCGAAGCGCGCTTCGTGCTCGACAATTCTCTCGAACGCCAGTGCGAAAAGGTCGAGTGCCGGAGACAGCCGCTCAACGATGCGCGGACCAAATCGCCGGCGCGGCTCATACAGCGCGATGAATCCTGCGAGCTCGCCGTCCAGCGTCAGCCCCCGAACGGAGAGAATTCCGCCCTGCTGTTGGGGTGTCACGCCGAGCAGCTTCATATAGTCGTCGGATTCCGCTCCGAAATCGGCGACGGCGGCACCGAACTTGAGCGCTCGACGGATCGGAGCCGGCAAGTGGTCAATGGCAACTGTCAGTGGAGTCCTTGCCACGCCAGCGGGTGACGGGCTGAGCCGTTCAGTGATCATCTGCCGCCGGGCGTCGCACATGAAAAGCGCGAGCTGCGACGAGCGGTCCATGTCCCATGCCTCGGCCTGGAGCAGAGTCAGCGCGGCATCGGCGTCGCGAGCCGCAGAGAGAACTGTTGCCAGAGTAGCGAGTGTGCGTGGTGCCATCGATGAGTTGGAGAAGCGCGCGTTACTTCCGAGTTTGACCGCTACAGCGACGAATGTCAACGCCGCGTTTCCGAGTGGCAACGCGAACTTTTTGCTGAAGAAAGCAGTTTGCCGGTTGGGGACGCTGACGGTATTTTGCGCAATGGAATCGCGTACCCTCCAGCTGGTCCTACAATATGACGGGTCGCGATTTGCGGGATGGCAGCGTCAGCCGGAAGAAAGGACTGTTCAGGGAGTGGTTGAGGAGGCACTCGAGCGTCTTTGTGAACGACATATCGCCGTCCTCGGAGCCGGCCGCACTGATGCAGGCGTCCATGCGCTTGGACAAGTTGCGGGCATCAGAGTGCCCGATCGCTGGACCGCCGTCGAGATGCGGCGGGCGTTGAACGCTGTCTTACCCGATGATGTTTGGATCGTTTCATCCCAGTCGATGAAGCCGGAGTTTCACGCGCGGTTCAGCGCCGTGTCGCGGGCCTACAGATATCTCGTTGGAACGGAGGAGGAAACCGCGTCGCCGTTCAGGCGAAACCGGGAGCTAGCGTGGAAACGCCCGATCGACAGGCAACTTCTCGATGAGGCCGCAAAGCTGATTCTCGGGGATCGCTGCTTTCTTGGCTTTGCGGTGCGAGGAACCGCACCCGAGACGGACGATCATCGGTGCAACGTTTATGAATCCCGGTGGCTCGACCGCGATGGCGGCCTGGCGTTCTTCGTGAAGGCAAATCGATTCCTTCACCACATGGTAAGATTTCTTGTGGGGACGATGCTCGATGTCGCGAGCGGCAAGCGGGAGTTGTCCGAGATGGTGGCTTTGCTCGAGGCGAGCGACAATCGCGGCGTCTCGACTCCGGCTCCGGCCCACGGACTATATCTGGAAAAGGTAGAATACCCTGGTGAACTTTATTTGGTGGATCCATGAACATCTTTGTTGAGACAACCTCGCTCGACGAGATCAGGGGCGTAATCGCTTCGGGTTTCGCTGACGGAATCGTGGTTTCGTACGCTGACGCGTTGGCCGGCGACATTCATGATTTTGTCGACTCCGTCGCGCAGGAATTCGCGCTTCCCGTTTGTGTTGAAGTAGGCGCGATCGATGCAAACGACATGTATCGCGAAGCACGCGAGCTGGCGAAGATTTCGGATCACGTAATCATCCAGCTTCCGCTCGTCGAAGACGCAGTTGCACCGATGCATCGTCTGAGTCTCGATGGGGTCCGAGTCTGCGCGAATTTCGTGTTCAACGGCGCTCAGGCAGTCCTTGCCGCAAAGGCCGGCGCTTCAATGGTTCGGATATCAGTCCAGGATCTCGACGCCCAAGGACAAACCAGCGCCGACGCCGTCAGCGAGATCCGATCGCTCCTCGAATCGAGCGATTGCGAGTGTGACGTCATGGTGGCTTCGCCGAATACCACTACACAGTTCACCGAGTGCGTTGCGGCAGGTGCTCAGGTTGTGTCAATCCGTCCTCACGTTCTGCATTCCCTGCTCCTGCATCCACTAACCGATCGCGGTGTCGATCGCTTCTTGAGCGGGCTCAGCAAGAGGCCAAAGGCGAGGGAATAACTTGATGCGCGGAATCGGACTACTGACACTTTTCTCTGTCGTCGTCGCGTGCAAGGGAGACACTCTTCCTTCCGCACAGGCGACGCAGGTTACTGAAGACCGGACCTCTGGAATCAATACGCAGCGCAGGACGGCGATCACGTCTGCGGTGGCGCGGGTATCGCCGTCCGTTGTGACGGTGCAGACCGAGATGGTCGAGGCAGTACCCGCCGATTATTACGAACAATTTTTTGGCGGTCGGTCCGGACGGCGCTCGGCAGCAGGTCTCGGGTCAGGATTCATCGTCAGAAACGACGGGGTCATCGTCACGAACGCGCACGTCGTGAGCGGTGCAACGAAAATCTCGGTCGCACTGCGTGACGGGACGACTTATCCAGCGAGCTTGCTAGGCGCGGACGAAACCAACGACCTTGCAGTGATCAAGATCGATGCGAAAGGCCTTTCGGTTGCGCCATTGGGCAGCTCTTCGAATCTCCTCATTGGCGAATGGGCGATCGCGATCGGCAGCCCCTACGGTTTTCTCCTCGCTAACACAGAGCCGAGCGTCACTGCCGGAGTCGTGAGTGGTACGGGAAGAAACCTCGCGGCCGAAAGCGGTGGCGCGGGCGTGTACGTGGACATGATTCAGACCGACGCGTCGATCAATCCTGGAAACTCAGGTGGTCCGCTCGTTAACTCGCTTGGCGAAGTCATCGGCGTGAACAGCTCCATCTACTCGCCAAGCGGAGGGTCAGTGGGCCTTGGATTCGCCATTCCGATCAATCGCGCCAGACGGGTTACTGAAGATCTTCTTGCCCATGGTGTGATCCGCCGCCCCTGGGTTGGACTGAAGCTCGGCATCACGAAGCCTGGAACTCCGGGTGCACCTGCAAACGGTGCCATCATTACATCTATCGTACCGGGCTCCCCGGCCGCAAAGGCGGGCATCCAGGCAAGCGACGTACTGGTTCAATCACGCGACCGGCCAATTCGCAATCCGTACGACTGGGAGGCAGAGCGTCTCGAGCTCCGTGTTGGAGACGACGTTCCGTTGATCGTCAAGCGTAGCGGCCGGGAGGTGAAGGTCAGCGTCAAGGTCGCAGATCTTCCGGACGTCAACGCTCCGAAGGTGACGGTGCTCAGAGAGATTCAGCTCGTCACGTTGACTCCGGCAATTCGTGCTGAACGAAGTATTCGACGCGCGAACGGCGCGCTTGTTCAGACGGTCAGCCAGCGCGTGGCCGAACAACTTGGCATTCAAGCCGGCGACGTAATTCTGCAGATCAATCAGGTGCCGATAGCCGACGCGGAATCGGCCGCCCGGGCACTCGACTACTATTCTGGACGCGGTGGGATCTTGATGTACATCGAGCGACAAGGGCAGGTCTACACGACAGAATTCGTGATTCAATAGAGTGCACGACTTGTACACTTCCCCGCTCTCGGACCGCTACGCTTCGCAGGCAATGCTGGAGCTCTGGTCCGCCAGCACGCGTCACGGTTTATGGAGGCGCCTGTGGCTGGCCCTTGCTGAAGCCGAGCGCGAGCTGGGCGCCGAGATTCCGCCTGAAGCGATCGAGCAGATGCGCACGCACGTCGATGACATCGACTTCGACGCTGTCGCTGCTTACGAGCGTCGGTTCAGGCACGATGTCATGGCTCACGTGCACGCATTCGGCGACGTCGCGCCCGCCGCGAAACCGTTCATCCACCTTGGAGCGACGAGCGCGTTCGTAACCGATAACGCCGACTTGATCCTCATGCGTCGCGGACTCGAGTTGCTCCGCGGCCGCACGATTGGCGTCATTCGTGATCTGGCTGCGTTCGCCAATAAGTGGAAAGACTTGCCGACTCTTGGCTACACCCATCTTCAGCCCGCGCAGCTCACTACCGTTGGCAAGCGCGCTACGCTCTGGATGCAGGATCTGGTACTGGACGTCCACGATATCGATTACCGGCGAACGACGCTTCCCTTCCGCGGAGTGAAGGGGACAACCGGAACGCAGGCAAGCTTTCTCGAGATTTTTGATGGCGATTCGGAGAAGGTCAGAAAGCTCGACCGGCTCGTAACTGCGAAGATGGACTTCGCGACTTCCATTTCGGTTTCCGGGCAGACTTACACACGAAAGATCGACGCAGGCGTACTCTCCGCCGTTTCTGGTGTTGCAGCGAGCGCCGCCAAATTCGCGAGCGACATGCGGGTCCTCCAGTCGTTCGGAGAGATCGAGGAACCGTTCGCCGACGAGCAGATCGGCTCATCGGCGATGGCATACAAGCGGAACCCCATGCGGTCCGAGAGAATCAATTCCCTATCCCGTTTCGTCTTGAACCTCGAAGCAAACGCGAATCAGACGCACAGTGTGCAGTATCTGGAGCGAACGCTCGATGACAGCGCAAATCGCCGTCTCGCGATACCGGAATCCTTCCTCGCAACCGATGCCATTCTACTGATCTACTCGAACGTCGCCCGGGGTATCGAGGTGCACCGCGAGCGAATCAGGCAAAGAGTGGCCGCCGAACTTCCCTTCATGGCCACAGAGAAGCTCATCGTGCGGGCAGTTGCAAAAGGCGGTGACAGGCAAGAGGCGCATGAGATCATTCGGAGACACTCAATGGCCGCATCAAAAGCGCTGAAGGAAGGTGCAACGCGCAACGATCTTCTCGATCGACTCTCCGGCGACCCGGCGTTTGGGCTGTCGGGCGATCAGATCTCGGAGACCGCGGACGCATTGCGATACACTGGCCGCGCGTCCCGGCAGGTTGAGGAGTTTCTCGACGAGGTCATCGCACCGCTTCTCGCCGGGATCTCGCCCGCTCCCGAGGAATCTTCAGAGCTGAGAGTCTGATGACACTGGCGCGGACCGACCTGCCCCTTCGTCTCCTTCGTCGGGGCAAGGTTCGCGATGTCTATAGCGTAGACGTCGCGACAGTCCTTATCGTGGCGACTGATCGCGTCAGCGCCTTCGACGTTGTGATGCGCGAGCCGGTTCCATACAAGGGAGCGGTTCTCACCCAGCTCACGGCCTGGTGGCTGAGACAGCTCGAGCCGTCCGTGCGCCATCACATGATATCTGCGGACATCGCTGAGATCACTGATCGAGTCCCCGCGTTAATGCCTCATGCTGGTGAGCTGGCCGGCCGAACCATGCTCAGCGTCCTTGCCGATGTGTACCCCGTTGAATGCGTCATCCGCGGCTACATCTCGGGCTCGGCGTGGAAGGAATACTCCGCATCGGGAACGCTTGCATCAGAAAAACTGCCGGCTGGCCTTCGTGAGTCCGACAGGCTCCCCGCGCCTCTCTTCAGCCCTGCGACCAAGGCCGAGGAAGGCCACGACGCGAATATCACTGTTGCAAAAATGGCCGACGTGGTCGGTCGTCAGACTACCGATGAGCTCGAACGCCTCACCAGAAGCGTTTACGAGTATGGAAGCGGCATTGCCACGGAACGCGGCATCATAATAGCCGACACAAAACTCGAATTTGGCTACACCGGGAACTCCAAAGAATTTGACCCCTCGAGTGTTATATTAGTGGACGAAGTGTTGACACCGGACAGCTCCCGTTTCTGGCCCGCAGACCGATTCGAACCCGGTCGATCGCAGCCGAGCTTCGACAAGCAGCCTCTGCGCGATTATCTCGATGTCGAACGGGCCGCGGGCAGATGGAACGGGGACGATCCACCGCCGTTGCTGCCGCCTCAAGTGCTGTCGGCGATGACGGAGCGCTACCTCGACATTTTCCGACGACTGACCCTCACTTCGCTCGACATCGGAGCTCTGAATTGAACTTCGCCCGGGAAGGCTACGTTTTCATCGGCATCGCAGCGGCGGCCGCAGCGTCCGCGTTTGCCGTCGCGCTTGCCCGCCGATCCTGGGCTTTGTGGCTTCTCGCCATTGTCGTCACGATCATAGCGCTGTGGGTGGCGTATTTCTTTCGCGATCCGGAACGCACGGGCAGCCGTGGGCCGCTGATCGTCGTGGCTCCGGCAGACGGGAAGCTCATCCTCATTACCGAGGTCGACGAGCCGAATTTCATCGGTGGCCGGGCTCTTCGCCTGTCGATCTTCATGAATGTCTTCAACGTTCACGTTAACCGCTATCCGGTCGACGGAACGGTGAAATACATTCATTACAACAAGGGCAAGTTTCTCAATGCAGCCGCTGAGAAATCGAGTCTCGAAAACGAGCAAAGCTCGGTCGGAATAGAATCAGGCCCTTACAAAATTCTCGTGAGGCAGATCGCCGGGCTGATCGCCCGGCGCATCGTCACGTATAGCCATGTCGGCGACAACGCCAGGCAGGGCGAGCGGTTTGGGATCATTCGATTCGGATCACGCGTTGACATCTTCATCCCCACCGACTCTAAGCTGCTGGTGAAACTCGGAATTCTGACCACCGCCGGTACTACGGTACTAGCTGAGCTGCCTCCGCGATGACGGGCCCAGGCGGGCACCAGTCGGATCGCGACGACGAAGACCGGCCGCGACGCATGAGGCGCGCGGTGGTCATTTTGCCGAGCGGGCTCACGCTGGCGAATCTGTTCTGCGGAATTTTTGCGATAATCTCGGCGTCGCGTGGCCAGTTCGACTTCGCCGGTCTCCT
>JBDSBT010000277.1:0-5262 GCA_039921425.1 Gemmatimonadaceae bacterium
GAAGCTGTCGAGAAACTCGGAGCGAAATCGGTGGATGTTGGCCGCTACGATCTCATTCTTCATCCGACGCACCTCTGGCTCACGATTCACGAGTCGATCGCGCACCCGACGGAGCTTGATCGCGCAATGGGTTACGAAGCGAACTACGCCGGCACGAGCTTCGTTGCGCCTCCGCGCGACGTGCTGGGCAAGCTGAAGTACGGTCCGACTTTCATGAACATTCAGGGAGATCGTTCACAGCCGGGCGGCTGCGCGACCATCGGCTACGACGACGAGGGCGTGAAGCCGGAAGAGTTCATGATCATCAAGAACGGAATCGTGAACGACTACCAGACGACTCGCGAGCAGGCGAACTGGCTCAAGTGGTGGTACGACTCGAAGGGACGTCCGACGCGCTCGCACGGTTGCTCGAACGCGGACAACTGGTCCAGCGTTCAGTTTCAGCGCATGCCGAACGTGTCGCTTCTGCCGGGAGAAAAGGAAACGAGCTGGGAAGACATCATCTCCGCAACAGATCGTGGAATTGCGATCATCGGCGATGGTTCATTCTCGATCGACCAGCAGCGCTACAACGCGCAGTTTGGCGGCCAGGTTTTCTACGAGGTGAAGGGTGGAAAGATCGTCGGTATGCTGAAGGACGTCGCGTACCAGATGCGTACGCCTGATTTCTGGAACTCGATGGACATGATCGGCGGAAAGAAGAGCTACTGGCTGGGTGGCGCATTCAATGACGGAAAGGGACAGCCGGGACAGAGCAACGCGGTGAGCCATGGCTGTGTGCCGAGTCGCTTCCGCAACATCAACGTGATCAACACTGGGAGGAAGGCGTGAGCCGCGAGACAAATAGAAGCCGCGAGCCGCGCAGGCTGATCGGCGCGAATGAGTCCATTATGCCTGCGAATGCGCTGATGTCGCGCGAAGAGTGTGAGGCGCTGGTCAAGAAGATCGTAGGATTTTCGAAGGCGGATGAGGTTTCTGTCAACGTGAACAGCGGATACCAGACGGACGTCCGCTTTGCGGCGAATCAAATGTCGACAGCAGGTGGTGTGATGACCGGTGGCATTGGTGTTCAAAGCACGATCGGGAAGAAGCACGCTGTTGCAACGACCAACGATCTTTCCGATGAATCACTGAAGGCGACAGTCGAGAAGTCGGAGGCACTCGCGCGGCTTTCGCCGGATGATCCTGAATCGTTGCCCGGGCTTCCGCTACAGACGTATTTGCCGGTTAACGGTTACTTCGAATCGACGGCGAATCTTACTCCGGAAGCCCGAGCGCAGGCAGCCTTGACAGCTCTCGCCCCGGCTCGAAAAGCTGGTGACCTGACCGCGGCCGGATTCATTCAGGTGAACGCAAACGCCGGCGCACTTGGAAACAGCAAGGGATTGTTCGCGTATGCGAGGTCGACGAACGCGAACTATACGCTGACGGTTCGAACGACTGACGGAACCGGATCGGGTTGGGCGGGAGCTGAGAGTCCGGACTGGAACCAGATCAACTTCGCGGAGGTTGCCGAGCGCGCGATGAGCAAGGCGAGGTTGTCGCGGAATCCTGTCGCTATCGAGCCGGGCCGCTACACAGTGATTCTAGAGCCGCAAGCTGTTGGAGATCTCGTTCAGCTGGTGGGTGGCTCGCTCGCCGCTCGCAGTGCTGATGAAGGTCGCAGCGCGTTCACCAAGCAGGGCGGTGGGAACAAGCTCGGCGAGAAGATCGTCGACGAGCGTGTCACGATTTTCTCCGACCCGCAGGATCCTCAGCTTCTTGGCCAGCCGTTCGACGGGCAGGGACTGCCGCTCGCACGACAGGTCTGGGTTGAGAAAGGCGTGTTGAAGCAGTTGTTCTATTCACGGTTCTGGGCGCAGAAACAGGGCAAGCCCGTGACCGGCGGACCGAGCACGTTCAAGATGGAGGGTGGAACGACTTCGCTCGACGACATGATCAAGTCGACGGAGCGCGGAGTTCTCGTTACCCGTTTGTGGTACCTGCGTCCGGTTGATCCTCGCACGATCCTGTTCACCGGATTGACGCGAGACGGTACGTTCCTCGTCGAAAACGGGAAGATCACGAAGTCGATCAAGAACTTCCGCTTCAACGAGTCGCCGTTGTTCCTGCTGAACAATCTTCAGTCGCTTGGACCGGCAGTTCGGTTGGCGGGCACTGAGCAGGGCGGACCGATCGTCGTTCCGGCGATCAAGGCAAAGGATTTCAACTTCACGAGCCTGTCCGACGCGGTTTGATGCTTTGAATGATGCAAAAGAAAACGGCGCCTTTCGGGGCGCCGGTTTTTTACATCGAGCATTGGATCAACTCGCTGAGATTGCCTGATAGACTGCCGGAAGCATGCTGATGAGCCAGATCATTCCGGTTGTGATCGCTGCGCGCTTTATCGATACACGGGCAACTACCGCGATGCCAATCGCAATCAGCACGTACGTCCAGATCGTGAATGCGTCGAGATTGACGAGCATAGTTTCCAGTCCGGGATTGGCGGTCGCCGGCAGGAATCGGGCAGGTCCGATACTCACACTTCCCTGGCCCGTAATCGATTCAGGTGAAAGGAACAGTCCCTGAAGTGCGGTTACGACCGTCTGCAGAATACGCGGGAATCCCGAGTAGGTCGAAATCATCATCGCCGGGGCGAATGCCATCTTCGTGTCGACAAACTTTCCGATTAGCCAGATCAGGAAAGCACCGATCACTGCGAAGATCGGCACGAAGATGATCGCACCGAATTGGGCCGACTTTTCCATAAATCCAGACATCGACGACAGCTGGTCCTGAGTCAGAGCCGGATTTTTCGCCATCATCGCGGCCTGCTGCTTTGCAATCACCGCGTCCATCACCGGTGCGAGGCCGTTATGGAGTGCGAAAGTCAGGATTCCGATTGCGACAGCGAGCACCGCCAGCGCTATGCCGAACTGGCCATCGCGTCTGCGCTCGAACACGGCAGAAGGATTCGTGAAAATGTCTACAAAGTCTTCCCACACGCTGGCCCCTGAGGGCGTAGGAGCGGCTGCTGCTTCAGTCATTGGGTTTGCCCCTGTTGAAATTGAACTGCGGGAAAAATGTACAACTCACACGTTTTTTGTGCCGGATTTTTCAGCAGCCGCCGAGTAGTCTACGCCTGGTGGTTGGTTCGATCAGGTCCGAACGCGGCGGAATATTCGCGATGAAATCTTCGTCGTCGATAGTCGCGTTGTCGTCGTTCGCGCAGAAGAGAAAGGAGAGCGCTGCTAGATAGAAACTCTGGCGCCGATTCGCTCGAGCAGCCACCTTGTCCGGCCTCCGGATCACATCCTCTATCATCGCCTTGCCCAATCTGGATCGCCTCACCGCCGCGCTCGCTGACCGTTACCGCATCGAGCGCGAACTCGGTGAGGGTGGCATGGCTACGGTGTATCTGGCCGAGGACTTGAAGCACGACCGCAAGGTCGCGCTCAAGGTGCTGAAGCCTGACCTCGCTGCCGTAATCGGAGCCGAGCGGTTCGTGGTGGAGATCAAGACAACGGCGGCGCTCCAGCATCCTCACATCCTGCCACTCTTCGATAGTGGTACAGCCGACGGTTTCCTCTACTACGTAATGCCCTATATCCAGGGCGAGACTCTTCGCAGCAAACTCGATCGCGAAACGCAGCTCGGCATCGATGAATCGGTGAAGATCACCACCGACGTGGCCGACGCGCTCGACTACGCGCACCGTCACGGCGTGATCCACCGCGACATCAAGCCCGAGAATATCCTGCTGCACGACGGACGTGCGATGGTCGCGGACTTCGGAATCGCGCTGGCGCTGAGCGCGGCGGCGGGTGGACGGATGACGGAAACGGGACTGTCGCTGGGGACGCCGCACTACATGAGTCCCGAGCAGGCGACAGGAGAGAGAGGGATTACCAACCGCTCCGACATCTACTCGCTCGGGAGCGTTCTGTACGAAATGCTGACCGGGAACCCGCCGCACACCGGCGCCTCGGCTCAGCAGATCATTATGAAGATCGTGACCGAAGATGCGGCGCCTGTTACGCGGCTTCGCAAGTCTGTCCCAACCAATATCGCAGCGGCGATTGCGACCGCGGTCGAAAAACTTCCAGCAGACAGGTTCGACAGTGCAAAGGCCTTCGCCGACGCCCTGAAGAATCCCGGTTACCGCAGAGACGATATGGCAGGAAGCGCGGGTAATGCCACCGCGTCTGCGCGTTGGATGTCACGCCTCACCATTCCGCTCGGGGTTGCGCTGGTGCTGGCGCTTGTTGCCGCGGGCTGGGGGTGGATCCGGGCACGCGGTGCGGCTGATCGGCCGATCGAGCGGCACTACATCTCGCTCAGCGACAGTGTCCCACTCCAGACGGCCAGGTTGGCCGGCCCACCGCTGGCAATCTCGGCCGATGGCTCCCGACTCGCCTTTCTCGGCGACTCGTTGTCGCGGATCTGGATCAAGCATCGCGACGATCTCAATCCGGCCGTGCTCCTCGGGACAGAGCACGCAGCTTCGCCGGTGTTTTCGCCCGATGGCCAGTGGATCGCGTATACCGCAGGCACCGAGCTCAAGAAGGTACGCGTCGATGGAGGTCCAAGTATCACTATCGCCGATTCAGTCGCGGCTGGTTTCGGAGTCGCCTGGCTCGACGACGGCACGCTCGTCTACCCCAGCGCGTCGCAGCTTGGCTTGCGACGCGTCAACGAGTCAGGCGGCGCGGTTGCCGTGGCGTTGCCCGACACTGGGTTCAAAGGGTTCGCGCCCGTATTTCCGACGCCGTTGCCGCACGCTCGTGGCCTCATCTTTCAGGTTTGCGGATCCGGCTGTGTCTACATGAGCTTGCACGTTCTGGACTTCAAGACCGGTCGGCAGAAGCTGCTGTTCAATGATGTCGCCATGGGCTGGTACCTCCCCAATGGTGACTTGTTGTATGTGCGGCGTGACGGCGTGGCGCTGGTGGCACCATTCGATCTGTCGAAACTCGAGACCCGCGGCGCGGGCGTGCCGGTGCTTCAGGGTGTGTCCCTAAACTCACGGGGCGCAGCGCGCCTGGCCTGGTCCACGTCGGGGACTCTGGTGTACGGTGTCGGCACCTTGACCAGCGCCATTGTCACCTTGCAGCACGGGGATCGGGCAGGTGTCACAGCTCCGTTCGATCCGTCGTGGACCGGCGAATTCAATTCCTTCGCAATCTCTCCCGATGGGCGGCGGGCCGCAGTGGGCGTGAAGACGCCGGGCGCCGGACTTGACATCTGGATCAAGCAACTCGACCGGGGGCCAGTCACCCG
>JBDSBT010000278.1:0-3355 GCA_039921425.1 Gemmatimonadaceae bacterium
CTAGAACTCGACGCTAGCTCGTTCGGCACAAATTGCCCGCGATGTGGGCGGCCGGGCGCAGTTCAGGGTTAGGCTTTGAAAAAACCGAGAAGCGAAACGACTCCGCCCTGGGCTGACAGATCTGAAAGAAAAGTTCGGTAGCGATCACCCTCTTCAGGTGCTTAATTGACCGCCGACGGATTCCGATGGGAGTAGAACAATGCGGAGATGGAAGTTAATCGTTGTTTTTCTGGCGATGGTAATAGCCAGGCCTGGAGCATCGCAGACACGTGCGCCCGGTGACCTGGATCCGCTCGGGCGAGTGCTCGTGAAAGTCAGAGTGCGCCTTACAGAGTCCGACGGATCGACCCGCGCGGTAACCGGCCTGAGGCTCGTCGCCATCCGTTCAAACGGTGACACCGTCGCCATGGCCACCGATGACGCCGGCCTCGCCACCGCGTGGCTCGACTCGGCAATGTATCAGATCGTGTCCATCGACTCGGTGACGTGGAAGGGACAGACCTACGCATGGGATCTCAGCCTCGCCGTTGTTCCTGGAGGAGGGGCGCTGACTTTGACTGAGACCAACTCCGTTTCTACGACTACCGTTGCAGTACGACCCGCCGAACCGCCGGTGCCTCTCGCTACCCCTGGGACGGATAAGACGCGCCTGAGGCTGTTTGTCGACTGCCAGATGAAGGCCGGATGCGACTTGGACTACTTCCGCACCGAAATCCAGTTTGTCGACCACATGCGCGACCGCGCCGACGCGGCACTGCATCTTCTTGTGACGAGCGTTGCGACGGGAGGCGGCGGGCAGAAGTATACTCTGACTTTCATCGGACGGGGCGAGCTGTCGGGGATGTCGGACACGGTGCAATTCGATTCGCCACAGGCCTCCACACCCGATGAGATTCGAAATGGGCTGAAGCGCTCTATAGAGCTGGGCCTTGTCCGATACATGGTTCGCACGGGAAGCGCGGCGCGTTTGAGCGTCACATTCAACCCCGTCACCGTCGGGGCGGCCAGAACAACTGAAATCGCGAAGGACTCGTGGAACCTGTGGGTTTTCAGAACGACCGCCAATGGAAGCTTCGAGTCGGAGGAGTCGCAAAGCCATTACTCGCTCCGCGGCACGACGTCGGCAAACCGGACTTCCGAAATGTGGAAGTTCAATCTCAGATTTTTCGGCGGTTACGACAGAAGCCACTACACTTTCAGCGACGGCTCGAATTACAACTATTACACGCACTACTATGGTGCGAACCAGGTGCTGGTTCGCAGTATTGGCAGTCACTGGGCCGCCGGGGAAAAAGCTTCCGCTACTTCTTCGACCTTCCTCAACGAAAAGCTGGTGCTCTCATTCGCGCCGACGATCGAGTTCGACTTCTTTCCATATTCGGAAGCGACACGGCGCAGATTCACGGTCGCCTATTCGGCGGGCATGACGTCCTATAAGTATGAGGATACAACGCTGTTCGACAAAATCGCTGAAGTGCGACCGATGCATAGCGTGACGACTTCTCTCGAGCTCAAGCAGCCGTGGGGATCGGCGAGTCTTTCGCTCGAGGGCGCCGCGCTGATCGACGATTTCAGCAAGCACCACGCGACACTCTATAATCAGCTCGATCTCCGCCTCTTCAAAGGCTTCAGCCTCAACGCCTACTCCGGCCTTTCCCTTTTGCGCGACCAGATCTACCTGGCCAAGGGACGGCTGACCGACGAAGAAATACTCCTGAGGCGGCGGCAGCTCGCGAGCAAGTACAGCTATTACGGCGGCATCGGTCTGAGCTACACGTTTGGATCGATCTTCAACAACGTGGTGAATCCGCGCTTCGACGGACTCAAGTAGCGAACTGCCGGAGGGAACCCGGGCGCCTCATAGCGCACAAGTCCGTCTGCGTCACGAACCGGAAAATCGGACGTTCACCGGTCGCCAAGCTCGAAAAGCATGCGGCCGAGAACTACCTCGTAACTGAAATACTCGCGCGCCAGGTCACGCGCGGCCCGACTGTGTCTCGCGTAGTCCGAATTGATGGCTTCAACAGCGCTGACCAGCTCGTCCATTGTGCTGAACGCAAACAATCCGGCGCCAGTCGGGAAGATGTTACTGAAGCCGCTTTCCTGGTTGATCACCGGCCGGCCGGCCGACAGATAGCTCGTGCTGCGATCGCTGAACCAGCCGCTCTTCAATCGATAGTATTGCTCCTTGGAAACCGTGAATTCACCGCGCGATCCGAGTATGTAGTCGCGATAGAGGTCAGGATTGTCCCCGAAACGCGCGGCTTCGGTTACGCGCCAGCCGTTCCGTTCAAGTAGGCGGCGATCGTCTTCATCGAAGCTGGAGAGTGCTAGCTCAAACCGTTGCGATGTGCGGGCAGGCAAGTCGATGAACTTGAGGAACTCGTGATGCTTGCTCCAGTAATAAGTCTCGCCTTCAAATTCGACCTCGCGATAAGGCTGCTTCCAATTCCCGATCGTGGTAAATAGGTCTCCCCGAATTCTGCTCTCGTCATCCCATAGATCGATTACAGAGGGTTGCCGGGTCGGCTTGAAATCAAAATCCTTCGGTACGGGTACTCGGCAATCAGGATTCCCGAGGTTCTCGCCCCACGTAAAAAAAGCACAGTGTGGAGAGAGAAAGCTTGAGGAGCGCGCATCGCCTTCCCAAAGGGAAATCTCCACCTCCACGGGATCGGTTCCGATGTACACCAGCCGTCCAGGCCGGCTCAGCTCTTCGGTGGGTTTGGTCGAGCCGTGGAGGTTGAAAATCCAGTGAGCGGACCGAATCAGCTCCCTGAGCGCCGTGTCGCTCATGCCGTAACACTGCCCATCTCCATGCACCGCGTCGTACGCCCAGCGATCGGCGAGATCAAACCGGCGTAGAACTCGCTCCAGCCACTCGGCTTCAACGCTCGAATTCTGCCCCGGGGCACCGCCCTGCGGCTCGACGTACCAGACGTCGTAACCCATCCTCCGGAGGCCGATCAAGTATTGCACGGTGAGCCATATCATCCCCGCCACCGGATGCCGACTCATCATTCCAAGAACGACGATTTTCTTTCTTGCAGTATGCATAGTCAAGATTAGCGAAAACCCGCGTCGTCCAGCATGCGGCCAACGACAGTGCCCGCCTCGAAATACTCTTCGGCAAGCGCGCGGGCGGCTCGGGCATGACGTTCGTATTCGTCTTCAATGCTGCGCAGACATTCGAGAACCGTGTCCATGTCGGAGAATAGCAATACGCCTTCGCCGGTCGGCAACCAGTCGCCACAGCCGGTGTCCTGGTGCAGAACGGGGCGACCAGCGGCAAGAAAGCACGTGCTCCGGTCACTGAACCAGCCGGAGCGCGAAGCAACATAGGCGTGCTTAGCAA
>JBDSBT010000279.1:0-7827 GCA_039921425.1 Gemmatimonadaceae bacterium
CGTTATTGATATCCACCATCGTGACGCCGGTGGCCCAGCGGCTTGTTTTGACCCCAGCTCGCTCGGTGATATCCTCGAATTGCATGTGCCCGTTATTCCTGTACAGGCGGCTCGAGATCATGTTGCCGGCAAAGAAAATGTCCGACAATCCGTCATTGTCGATGTCGCCGACGGCTACCCCGGCGCCATTGTAGACGTAGACGTCGGTCTGAACGTTCACCGAATCGCTGGTGGTAATGGTGTTGGCGAACGTGACACCTGTCTGGCCGGGACTCAGAAGCTCGAACGTGGGATGATCTCCCTTTTCGTCGGTGCAGCCGGCCACCCAGAGAACCGAAATTGACAATGCCAGGACTTCTGACCGACGCATGCGTGCGACCTCCATTTTCGTGACATCGACATAATAGCAGCGCCATTGGACGCGACGTATTTTACTCGCATGAACCACCACCTGCCGATTTCTCGCGTCATCAACCTGATTCCAGAAGAGTCCCAACGGCTTTGGGCGATTGGCGAAGCCGAGATCCGACGCTTGTTGCTCGCGGGTGACATCGAGGCCATTCTCGGCATCGGCGGCTCGTTCGCCGTCATGGCGCAAGAGGGCGAGCGCGTAGTTCTGGCTCGAAGTCTCGACCGTCCGATGCGATACTTTCTTGCGAAGGCCGCTGACGGACCTGTCCTGATTGTCGCTGAGCGAATCGATGAGATCGAGGCGGAGCTGGCGCGCCATGAGTGGTCTGGCCAGTTCCACCCAACCTATACGCGCATGGTTCCCGCGCATCATCTCACTACGCTGCGACTGATCGGATGCCCGGATCCTAATCCTGTGCACAGTCGCTTCTTCGATCCGCCTCGGGGTACCTTACCCAGCGATCTGGATCTCATCGGCCGCCACTACATCGAGGCGGTATATGGCGAGCTGCATCGATGGCTCGCCGCGCAAGACGCAGCGGCTCCGATAGGCGTGCCGTTTTCAGGAGGCATCGACAGCGGTGCGATTCTGCTGTGCCTGTGGAAGCTGCTTCTGAACGAAGGCCATTCTCCCGCGCGGCTGAAAGCGTTTACGCTTTCGATAGACAACGAGGGGGACGACGCACAACAGGCTCACGAATTCCTGAGCCGCACCAATCTCGAAATGCTCGGCGAAATTATCGACGTACCGTCGAGCAAGCTCGACCCGTTGCGCGCGGTGGCCGTGATCGAGGACTACAAGCCGCTCGACGTCGAGTGTGCCGCGGTGAACCTCGCGCTGCTCGCCGGTATTCGCGAACGCTATCCGGACTGGCACCTGCTCGTAGACGGCGATGGAGGCGATGAGAATCTCAAGGATTATCCCATCGAGGAGAACAGCGAGCTGACGATCCGGAGCGTCGTGAACAACCCGATGCTTTACCAGGAGGGCTGGGGTGTAGAGTCGATCAAACACTCCCTTACCTACTCGGGCGGTTACAGCCGAGGCTGTGTCCGAAGCTACGCGTGCGCGCGTGAATCAGGTTTCCACGGTTTCAGCCCATATACTCGACCCTCGGTCATTGCAGTTGCCGAGGCGATTCCCTTCGGCGAGCTGACTGAAGGCTCTCATGAGAGATTGTATGCCTTGAAGGGGGAAATTATATCGCGCGGTGTTCGCTCGGTGCTGGGACTCGACATGCCAGTGTTTCCCAAGCGCCGGTTTCAGCACGGTTCGGTCTCGGCCGCACAAGCCGGCCGGCTGTTTCCGCAGGACGAAGAGCTCTATAGGCGTCATTTCCAGAAGCTGCACGCCAGCGTCGCGTGAGCGCGTCGGCGGACGATCGGCGAATTCGGAATCTTCGTCCACCGAAACCACATGTAGATCCGTACAAGGCGCACGGCCTATTGCTCGAGCAGGAGCGTCGGCGTGACGGGAGGATCGAGCGCGCGCTGACGGTTTTTCTCGCCGGTGCAGAATGTCCGTTCACATGTTCGTTCTGCGATCTGTGGCGGGCGACGATCGATGGTCCCACGCCTCCCGGCGCGCTGACCAGGCAGCTGGAGGCCGTTCTCCAATCCATCGTCGGTCCTGTTCCGGATCGGCTCAAGCTTTACAACGCGAGCAATTTCTTCGATAGCCGAGCCGTTCCATTAAAAGACCGTCCGGACATTGCCGCGCTGGCGGCGCCTTTCGCTGCCGTCACGGTTGAGTCGCATGCCAGCACCATCGGTCCGGGGACTCTGGCGTTCGCGAGAGAGATCCGTGGGTCGCTCGAAGTAGCCGCAGGACTCGAGACGATTCATCCTGTAGCGACGGCACACCTCAACAAGCGCGTCGATCTCGCGCGATTCGACCGGGCGGCGAGGTTCCTCTCTGAGAACGCCATCGATCTCCGGGTTTTCGTCCTTCTCGGTGCACCTTATGTCCCCGACTCCGAATCGGTCGCGTGGGCGGTGCGCACAGTTGAGTATGCGGTCGAGCGCGGCGCGGCGGCCGTATCCATCATCCCCGTTCGCGGCGGAAACGGAGAGTTGGAACGACTCCAGGCATTGGGACATTTCATTCCTCCCACGTTGTCACAGCTCGAGGAGACTCTCGACCACTGCCTGCAGTTCACGAGCACAGTCGTCACCGCCGATGTGTGGGACGTGGAGCGGCTTGCTGTGTGTGAGGATTGCGCGTCAGAGCGCATTGAGCGGCTACGACGCTTGAACGTGACAGGGCAGGGGGAGGCAAGGGTCCACTGTCGGACGTGCCTCACGCCCTGATGCAATCATGCGAAGTCGCCATCATTGGGAGCGGATTCGCCGGATCACTGATGGCGCGCGTGCTGGCTGTGTTAGGGTATGACGTCGTACTCCTGGAACGCGGCGCGCATCCTCGTTTCGCAATGGGCGAGTCTTCAACCCCGCTGGCCAATCTTTCTCTTGAGCGGTTGGGCATCCGCTACGGCCTGGATGACTGCTACCAGCTTGCAACGCACGGTCGCTGGCTCGCGCATTTCCCGGAGCTTCGCCGCGGGCTGAAGCGCGGCTTCACGTTCTACCGGCATCATCCGCATCAGCCGTTCGCCAACCGCGGATTAGCGTCGGAGCGACTTCTGATGGCGGCAAGTCCGGACGACTCCCTCGCCGACACTCACTGGCTGCGCGCCGACGTCGATTACCATTTCGTGCGCGAAGCCATCGGCGCCGGCGTTGACTATCGCGATCACGTCAACTTGATGACCGCGGATATTTCGCCGGATTCCGCGCGGCTCGGCGGAAGCCAAGATGGCAGGGCGTTCGAGCTGTCTGCAAACTTCGTAATCGATGCGTCGGGCCCCGGCAGTTTTCTGGCACGCGAGCTCTCGATTGCTTCGGACCTCGATCGCACTGAAACGCGCTCTTCGCTCGTGTTCGGCCATTTCGATCGCGTCAAGCTCATGAGCGATCTCGTGCCGGGATTACCGAATGGCCCGTATCCCGACGATTGGGCTGCGGTACACCATCTGATCGATGAAGGCTGGATGTACTCGCTCCGCTTCGATGACGCAGTCACCAGCGCGGGTTTTCTCCTCACGCCCGAAGGACTTGCGAGTGCGAGCTCAGCAAATGCAATGGATGCGCCTTCGCTCTGGCATGCGTTGCTCGAGCGATATCCGTCGATTGCGAGCGCGTTTGCCGACGCAACACCGCTGATGCCGATCGCATTTCGGCCGCTAGTTCAGCATCGCCTCACGCGTGCCGCAGGAAATAGATGGGCACTCATGCCGCAAACCTACGCGTTCGTGGATCCGCTCTTCTCGACGGGAATCGCGTGGAGTCTTCGCGCCGTCGAGCGCCTGGCACTTGCCTTCGAATCCGCAGCGCATGGCCGGCGCGTGCCCGATCCCGATATTCTCGCACGCTACGACGCGATGCTCGGCGCGGAAGCCGATCAGATCGACATGGTCGTCGCGGGCGCTTATGAGGCCATGGCGCATTTCGATCTGTTCGCGGCGCATGCGATGCTCTACTTCGCGACTGTTTCATTCGCCGAAGTCAGTCAGCGACTCGTTCCAGGGGAATCGATGGCGTGGAAGGGATTCCTGGGTGTAGGCGATTCAGTATTGGAGCCGTTGCCGCGAGAGAGCCTCCGACGGCTAAGACACATCACACGACGCCGAGGGCACGTTGGTACAGCGGATGACCGCCGGAGCTTCGCCGACTGGGTGACCCACGCAATCGCGGAGCGCAACATTGCAGGGCTTGCGGACCTTCGGAAGCGGAATCTTTATGCCGTGGACTTCGACGTCCTTATCGATCGGCACGCGCTGTTGGGAATGAGTCGCGATCAGCTCGTGGTGGCGTTGCCAGCATTGCGCGGAATGAAGCCACAGGTAACTTCTCGTCGGTCACCGTAAACCAGTCCGCACAAGGGGAATCCTAAATGGCTAAGGCAGCCTGAATGTCGCGTCGCTCGGTCTCGGCATGATCCCTGACCCCCACGCGGACCTACTCGAACGAGTCTTTCACGAAGTACTCGAAGCCGCGGGCGAAACCAGTCCTGCGCTCCGAAAATCCGTCTCCGAGCGCACCGATGTTCCAGCGGAGCTTCAGGATCTGGTAGACAAGATTCACTGTCACGCATACAAAGTGACGGATGAAGACATGGGGCGACTTCAGTCGAAGTATGGCGACGACAAAATGTTCGAGATTGTTGTGAATGCCGCGCTCGGAGCATCGCGGCAGCGGTTGCTTGCCGGTCTCGACGCCCTGGATGCTGCATGAGACTCCAGAAAGTTCATAGCGGGCATCGGTTCCCCGACAAGGCCATGCTCGGCTTCATGCGACTCGTCATGGGCCATGCACCGGGAGTCGTACGCACTTTACGCTACCGTAAAGAATTCTTCGGACGCCCGTTCTCAGAGCTCACGCAGCAGGTGATGCGCGGGCCGTCGCCATGGACTGTTGGCGAGCGAGAAATATTCGCCGCATTCGTCTCCCGCCTCAACCAGTGCGTCTTTTGAACCAGCGCTCACTCCGCGGTCGCGGAGGCAGCGCTGGGTGATAACTCAATGGCGGCCATCCTGAACGACTTCAGGACGGCTCCGATCGACGAGAAGCTGCGGGCGATGCTAAGCCTGCTTGAGACGTTCACTCTTCACCCTGAACAGCTAAGCACGACCGCCGTTCGCGAGGTGCTCGACACCGGCGTCTCGCGCGACGCAGTCCGCGACGCATTCTACGTTGCGTTTCTCTTTAATACGTACGACCGGCTGGCCGATACTCTGGGTTGGGAGCTGCCTGAAGAGCGTTACTATCTAAAGGCCGGACGGATGCTGTTGAAGAGAGGTTACTCCTAGCGAGGCGCCGGAGGTCAAGCCATTTCGCAAGAGGACCAACCGTCGCGAGCGCGAAAAACGCGGGGGCTACATTGAGTCCCGTGGGCAGCGGCCATCCCTTGTCAGACGCAAACCTTATCAGCGTCTCCATCGATGCGATCAGGATGGCCACTCCTATTTGGCGTCTTCTTCCCCGCACTACCGTGCGCGGATCAGTGATCATGAAGAAAATGAATAACTGATACATCGGCCCGGTGATCGGAGCGATCTCCGGCAACGGCGGTTGTCCGAGCGCCACCGCTCGCAGACCGTTTAGCAGCAGAAAGCTCGCGACATAGGTGAGAGTGATATGAAGGACTCCGACGCGCGCGGCGATAATCAGTCCGAATGTCCATATCACCAGATTGGTCATGACGTCGTTGCCGAACTGGTGGCTGAGCACGGACACTCGGTCCGGAGCGGCCAGAAGCAGGATGGCGATCGCGAAGTTGGTCGGGTTCCAAAGATGATTCTCGCGATAGCGCAGGACGTACTTTGACGAGATCGCGAGAAATCCACCCAGCGCGAACGGCCAAAGCGCGCCGCCTTGCGGCTTGATGAGGAGCGTCAGGCTGATGCCGCTGATGTAGGCGCTCTGAAGGTTGAAGATCTTGCCGCGGTCGAACCACGACAGCAGCGCCTCTGTCGCCATGCACACCGCGAGCGCGAGCACGAGGCGGTCGTAGCTGCCGAACACATGGTAGCGGACCTGCGCCGCCAGCAGCACTAGGGTGATGAGAAAAGCTATGAGATAGCGTGGATCGACCCTATTCGCACCAAGCCACAAGCGCACGAGAGGGTTCCGCTGCGCGATGGTGGCGGGGTTTATCGTCTCGTTCACGGGATCAGCGCAGCGGTTCGGTGACGGTCACAAAGCCGTCTATGGGGGGACGCGATAATACCTGTCGCGTCCCTGACGGCCAGAGGATGCTGATGCGGTCAACCCACTCACGAGAGCCAAGCCCGAAGTGCAGCCGGCGGTCGTTCTGGCTCGCGAACCCCGATCCGCCATCGACGACGCGCCGCTGCGTGAGATCTCCGGACTCGAGCACCACCTCGGCGCCGATCGCGCTGCGATTGCTGCGCGTGCCGACCAGCCTGAACGCAATCCAGTGGTTGGTACTGTCAGACGAGTCGCGATACAACACCGCTGGCTGGTTCTGGTTGGCGACGATCACGTCCACCGCGCCACGATTCGACAGGTCGGCGAGCGCCACCGCGCGGCCGTCGTAAACGTCGGTAACGCCAACCGTCTTCGCAACGTCGATCCACCCCGCTACGCCGCGATTGACGTACACTCGCGACCTCTCGTACCCGGAAAGGCTGGCGTTCCCAAACGGTGGCCACGTTGCCGCGTCCTCGAACAGCCGGCCATTCGCTCCAGCGATCTTCGACATGGCGTACCAGTAACTCTTCGCGCGATCCCCCGAGATGAACCCGTTTGCGACGAAGAGCTCGTTGGCGCCGTCATTGTTGAGATCGCCAAACTGCGCACCCCACGCCCAGCCAGCGTCGGCAATTGCGCCTTCGGCAACGTTGCGGAACCGGCGCGATTCGGGCATCTCGTTGAGGCGCAGATTGTTGTTCTGAAAGAGATACCCGCGCTCGGAGATGTTGGTGACGAATGCGTCAAGCCTGCCGCGATTGAACGCATCGCCCAGCGCGACGGACATGCCGCTCTTGGATTCGCTTTCCAGGTCAGCGTTGGTCAGAACGAATCGCCGCCCATGGTCGTTCAGGTACAGCTCCTCCGGGCCATAGTCGTTGGCGAGATAAATGTCCGGCCATCCGTCACTGTTCAAGTCGGCCGACGTTGCTGCCAGGGTCCATCGCGTGCTACCTACGCCCATCCGGTCAGTGACATCCTCGAACCTTCCGCCGCCCGTGTTGTGAAACAGCAGGTTCTTTCCGCCGTTGGTGGCGAACTCGAAGCTGTTATGCATGATCCAGGTCGTCTGAAGGTGCCAGAGATCGATGTCGCGGAAATACGCCGTCACGTAAAGATCGAGCAGCCCGTCGCGATCGTAATCGAGCCAGATCGCGCCGTTGCTGTTCACCCAGCGGCGTAGACCGGCCTTCGCGGTAACGTCCTCGAAGTGTTGGCTATCCAGGTTTCTGAACAGCTCCAGGTAGCCGTAGCGGTAAACCAGCACGTCTTCGCGGCCATCGTTGTCGAAATCGCCCCAGACGGCGCCCATCGAGACGCCTTCCCCCGGCCGATTCAGATCAGCAAGCCCCGTTGCGGCGGCGACGTCCTCAAACGTGTCGTCGCCCTTGTTACGGTAGAGTGCATTGGGCTCACCGAAGCTGCTGTTGGTGAAGTACAGATCTGGTCTCCCGTCGCCGTCGAAGTCGGCGACTGACACGGATGCTCCGAGGGCGGCAACATGCGGCTCAATGTTGGCGATCTTTGTGTCGAAGGCCGGCCGGTGGTGGACAAAGTGAATGCCTGCCGCTGCCGTCTCGTCTCTCAGCGCGAATCCAGGATGCGCAGCGTCAGCGGCCGATCCGCTCGGTCCGCGATCGAGTC
>JBDSBT010000280.1:0-13446 GCA_039921425.1 Gemmatimonadaceae bacterium
GGCGGAATGATCTCGGTCGAGATGGGAACCAAGGAACGCGCAAACCAAGTCCTCAAGAAATTCCGCGTGTTCTCGCTTGCTGAGTCGCTTGGCGGAGTAGAAAGTCTCATCAGTCATCCAGCGTCGATGACGCACGCGTCGGTCGAGATCGACCGTCGTGCGCAGCTCGGAATCACTGAGGGGTTGATCCGCCTGTCGTGCGGTGTCGAAGAAATCGACGACCTGATGGGAGATGTGGAACAGGCTTTCGCCTAAGGCCGACAAATGAAGGTCCTGCTGGTTGGTAGTGGCGCCCGTGAGCACGCAATCGCATGGAAGCTGTTGCGTGATGATCCATCCATGGAGTTGATCTGCGCACCTGGGAATGCCGGCATAGCCGACATTGCCGACGTGATTCCGGTGAAGGCCACTGATATCGCCGGCCTCGCTTCATTCGCACGGCGCGCCAATGTGGACCTGACTGTCGTCGGTCCGGAAGCTTCGCTCGAAGCCGGCATCGTCGACCTTTTTCAGTCGAACGAGAAGCCGATCTTCGGGCCCACCACGGCTGCGGCTGAAATTGAAACATCAAAGCGGTTCGCGAAATCGCTGATGTTCGATGCTGGCGTTCCAACAGCCCGGGCCAGTCACTTCCGCGATGCCGACCTTGCGCTAGAAGCGGCTGCGAAGATGGGAACACCGCTCGTGATCAAGGCGTCGGGGCTCGCAGCCGGAAAAGGCGTCATCATCGCACGAAGCAGCGAAGAAGTGGAGCGGGCGGTCAACATGATGCTGCGCGACTGTGTTTTTGGCGACGCCGGGAGTGAGATTCTTCTCGAGGAATTCATGGGTGGCGAAGAGCTATCGGTCTTCGCAATCACAGACGGCACCGCTTTCCTTCCAATGCTCGCCGCGCAGGACCATAAGCGGCTTTTCGACGGCGACCTTGGCCCGAACACCGGCGGAATGGGTGCCTACTCCCCAGTCTCGATCGCCACGCCGGGCTTGCTCGGCCAGATATCCGACACGGTTTTCGAGCCTACCCTTGTTGCGATGCGCGAGGCAGGTCGCCCGTTCAAGGGTTTGCTCTACGCGGGCCTCATGCTCACCGACGACGGGCCGAAAGTGATTGAGTTCAACTGCCGCTTCGGCGATCCTGAGACTGAAGCCCTTCTTCCATTGATGAAGAGCTCGCTGCTCGATCTGATGACGACCGTCGCGACGGGTGGATCGCTCGCCAACGCGGCTCCAATCGTTTGGAGCGACCAATTCGCGATGACGACTGTGCTCGCTGCGCATGGATACCCGGACGAACCACGGATCGGAGACGAGATTCGGATGCCGGCATCGCCTCGCGGCGTTTGTGTCTTCCACGGCTCCACAAAGCGCGACGGCAACACAGATCAGTTCCTGACCGCCGGCGGTCGCATTCTCGCAATAACCGGGACAGGAGCCAGCGTCCAGGAGGCAGCCAAGCGATCGCAAAGTTTTGCCGAGACAATTGGCTTCGACGGAAAGCAGTTCCGGCGCGACATTGGCCGGCGAGAGCTGGAGCGGCATGCCGGAGCTGCCTGAAACCGAAACGATCGCGCGTGACCTGAACGAGGCAATCGCCGGCCGCCGCATCGAGTCGGCGAAAGTTTCGAAAGCCAACGTCCTCCGCGAAGTATCGGCTCGAACCTTCGCGAAGCGGCTTGCCGGTGCGACAATCGTGCAGAGCTGGCGCCGCGCGAAGCTGATAGTGACCGACCTTTCGACCGGCGACCGGCTCGTCGTTCAGCCGCGGTTCACCGGCGCCATGATAATCGAGCACTCGGAGTTAGACCCGGCCCAACTTGCGTACTCGACATTGCGCCTGGCTCTCGACGACGGTCGCGCCCTCCACTACTGCGATGTCCGCCGCCTTGGCACCGTCGCTCTCATGAACCCGAAGCGTTTCCACGAGTACTCCGGTGCCCTCGGAAAAGAACCTCTTGACCAGACCTTCACACCCGAGCAATTATCGGGCGTTCTTCGGGTCACGAATCAGCCGGTAAAGAAGGTGTTGATGGATCAGCACAGGGTCGCAGGAATCGGAAACATCTACGCGAATGAGGCGCTCTGGCGCGCCGGCATCGACCCCTCTCGCGCCGCCAAATCGGTGTCTGACGCAGAGGCCGAATCACTCCACGTGGAAATCGTGTCGGTACTCCGTGAGTCGATCGCTCTTCGCGGTACCAGCTTCCGTGACTACCGCGATGCCAAAGGTGAGCGCGGGAGGTTCGCTGAAAAGCTTCAGGCCTATGGTCGCGAGGGGCTTCCCTGCTTTCGCTGCGGACGACGCCTGATCGGCACGCACGCGATCGACGGACGGGCCACCGTGTTCTGCGCCACCTGCCAGACATGACGCGCATTCGAAACGTCTCAAAACGCCACCAGCCGACAAGCGAAGAGCAGATCGCGACGATGCGACAGCTGGTCAAATCGGGCGCGAAGGACCGACCCGGCACTTACCGCATGCTCTCGTCAACCGGCGAAGTCGTTTACGTCGGAAAATCGAAACGCGTTCGCACTCGCCTTCTGAGCTATTTCCGTTGTGCCTACCCTTCAGAAAAGGGAGCGCGGATTCTCCGGGAGGCCGAAGCGATCGACTGGGAATACACGGCCAGCGAGTTCGCCGCGCTCCTCCAGGAGTTGCGGCTGATCAAGAAATTCCGGCCTCGTTTGAACGTTGCGATGAAGCGTGACGGACTTCACTACGCGTTCATAAAGTTGACGAAACCACCGGCACCAAAGCTTGTTGTGGTGCGCGGAGCATCGACTGACGATGCGTCGGTCTACTACGGGCCTTTCGTTGGCGCACAGCGAATCGGTGAAGCGCTGCGCGAACTGAGCGACGCGCTTTTGCTTCGCGATTGCAAGACCGACACCAAGATGCACTTCAGTGACCAGCAGGAGTTGTTTCAATTAATGCATCGCACTCCTGGCTGCATCCGTCACGAGATTCACAAGTGCCTCGGCCCCTGCGCCGGCGGGTGCACCGTTGACGAATACGACCAGCGGGTCTCGCTCGCTCGCGCATTTCTCGATGGAGCAAGCGATGGACCGATCGAGATGCTCCGCGGTCACATGGAAACTGCGAGCGAGCGACTCGAATTCGAGCGTGCTGCCTCGTACCGTGACAAGCTCGGTCGGCTGGAAGCATTGCGTGAACAGTTCGGCCGACTGCGCTTCGCCGTCGAGAATCTTTCGTTCGTATACACTGTCAAGGGACACGAAGGCCCCGACAAGGTCTATCTCGTCAAACGCGGAATCGTTCGCGCCGAGATCGACAAGCCGACATCGACATGGCAGCGCGCGAAGATGAAAAGGATGGTCGAGGAAATTTTCGGCCTGCAGGAAAAACCGACGACCAGTATCCCCACCCACGAGATCGACGAGCTGCTTCTGTTGTCGTCGTGGTTCAAGCGCTTCCCGGCCGAAATGGGAAGCACGAAGAAAGTTTCCTGAGGCTGGCGGTAAACCGAGCTCCTTCGCTCAGGCCGGTTTTTCACCCACGTGAATTGCGGCGATTCCAAACGACAGAGATTCGCACGTCACACGGACAAATCCGGCATCGGTCATTTTCTTCGACAGCTCATTGACAGAAGGAAAATTCGCGACTGACTTGGGGAGATAGCTGTACGCGGTTCGATGTCCGCTGATGAACCCACCGATCGCCGGCAGTATTCTATTGAAGTAGAGTTGATAACCGGCATTGATGATTTTCGACCGCGGCGTTGAGAACTCGAGGATGACGAAGCGCGCCCCCGGTTCGAGAACGCGGTGAACTTCAACCAGGCCGGCGTCGAGCCCTGCAACGTTGCGAATTCCAAATGCGACGATCGCTCCGGCCATCGAACCGTCTCGCAGCGGAAGTCTCAATGCATCTGCGGTAACGGGATCGATCGGACGTCCATGGGCCTTTCCAGAGCCCGCCTTGAGCATTGGCTCCGCAAAATCGGCAGCCATGATGAACCCGCGAAAGCCCTTGTCGGATGCGAGCAATGCACTTACGTCCATCGTGCCCGCGCACAAATCGAGGTAGCGGCCGCCTGGATTACGCGAGACACCGAGCTTCGCGATCGCCTTCCGCCGCCAGATGCGGTCGATATTGAGGCTGAGCAGATGATTCAGCAGATCGTAGCGCGGAGCGATCTCCGAGAATATCTGCTGCACGTAATCGCTCTTGTCCGATCCGCCTTCAGCGGCGCGAAGCGCCGCGAATGTATCAGTTGCTCTCGCCATCATTTTCAAAGTTGTCCGGCACGGGATTGAGAGGCAAGCTAACTTAGTCTCCGCAAATGCCTGCCGGGACCATCTCTCCTCCTCTCTCTGGCCTCACCGATCCAGCCGTCGTCGAGCTGGCGAGGAATGGTTCAGAAGCCGCTTATCGAGAGTTGCTCACTCGATATGAGCGGCCCGTTTTTTCGCTTGTGTTTCGCATGGTCCGCGACCGTGAAACTGCGGAAGACCTGTCGCAGGAGACCTTCATCAAGGTCTTGAACAACCTCGACCGGTACAGCCCGGAATTCAAATTTTCGAGCTGGCTGTTCAAGATCGCGAACAACCTCACCATCGACCACCTCCGACGGCGTCGGCTCAATACAATAAGCATAGAGGGTGCTCCGGATGCCGTGACTTCGGAATCCGCCCGCGCCACCTCGATCGCCGTCGTCTCGGGGAACGAATCGCCGCTCGAGGAGTTGGAATCAAAGGAACTCGGCTCCGCGATCGAGCGCGCGATCGGCAGGCTGCGCCCCGAATACCGGGCCTGCATCATGCTGAGACACGTCGAAGACAAGTCCTATGAGGAAATAGCCGAGATCGTGAAGCTGCCTCTGGGCACGGTGAAGACGTACATCCATCGGGCCCGCCACGAGCTCCGAACCGCCCTGGGGGACGTCAGGTGACACCTTTCCAATCGGAAGAAACAGTTCCCTTTCTGGCTGATTTCAGAGTCAGAAAAATCATTTGCAGAAACCTGAAACCCGGGTCGCGGCCCTGCCGTAATCCTTGTGTGAGGAACCCTTGATAGACGACCACTCAGACGAAGAATTCGCGCCAATCGCGGCAGCCATGAAGGACATGCCGCAGTTTGCGCCTTCTCCGCAGTTTGCGGACAAGGTGATGTCGCGTGTGCGAATTGCCGGCGCCGGTGTTCCAGTCGTCGCGCGGCCGATGGCCGTCGCTCCGGGGTACATCTCACCGCCAGTTCGTCGCGAAAGCTTCGCTCCCGCCACGCGTGATCTTCGCCGCTCTATCCCCGCACGTTTCGCCGCTACCGCCCTCGTTGCCACTTTCGGAACAGCAGTCGCGGCGATTTTGCTTGTCAGCGTTTTCAATGTGGACCTGTTCGTTCTCGTGGCCCGCGTCTTTGGCGAGGGAGCAGTTGGATTCATGGCCGGACTCGCTGCCGATGCCACTGCCGGCGCAGGAGCTACGGCCGCCAGCACCTCGGCAGCCGCGAGCACCACCACCGGAATTGCGGTCATCGGTTCGTTCGTTGCCGGCGCAAGTCTCGCCACCGCCGGCCTCAAGGCCGCAGCATCCGCAACCCGGAAGGCCGCCTGATCATGCGTCGCCCATCGCTTTTCTTTTACATCGTTGCTGCTGTTCTCATCCCAGGCGGCGGTCGAGCCCAGGGAGTTACGATGTCGGTTGGACAGGGCAATGGCCGGTCGGTTGTGTCTTATGAAGGCAAGACGATTCCGGCCGGAACCACCACACCTCGCTCCGTGGCCACGTTCGGCGGAAATCTCGACGTCTACGGAACGGTTGGACGGAATGCAACAGCGATTGGCGGAGACGTGATCGTTCATAAGGGCGGACGCGTGAACGGCAAGGCGACAGCAATCGGCGGCGTTGTCCGTCTCGACGGCGGCACCGTTGGCGGAAGGATCCGAACTATCGCTCGCAATTCGGATTTCCGCGGCTTCGCTACGGTCCGTGAGTTCCGCGGCACTCGTGACCTCCGCGCAGTGCGCGTAATGCGCCACACGCCGCTCCGCTCTGTCGGGATGGCGATTAGCTGGCTGCTGATCGTTACGCTCGTCGGCTTTGCGCTGATGGCGTTTGGACCCGATAAGCTCGAGATCGTGATCAAGACGATGCAGGGTGGTGTTGGAAAATCCATCCTTACTGGATTGTTAGGACAAGTCGCGATCATCCCCGGTGCAATTGCGGTCGTCGCACTTCTGGCCGTCACGTTAATCGGGATCGTGCTGATCCCGCTTGGACTGATGGCCTTCATGTTCGCGGTCGCCGGAATGGCGATGTTCGGCTTCATCGCCGCTGCAACGATGACCGGAGCAGCGCTTGGCGGGGGCAAGAGTCGCGACGACACACCCCACGGCAGAATGCTGAGAGCGTTTCTAACCGGCAGCGCCGTCTACATGGGAATGTGGCTCCTCACCGCTGCGCTTAGCGGTGTTACGCTGATCGGTGCAATGCTCGCATCCTTCTCCGCCGCCGTGACGTTTATCGCGGCAACCGCGGGTTTCGGCGCAGTTCTTCTTTCCTACTGGCGCGGCGACTTCAAGCGCGCGGTGTAGCAGACGGCCTGATCTGGATGGTTCCTCCGGGAACCAAAATTGCCGATATGCCGGCAATGACCATACGAGGCTATGACGTCGGTGTGCTGCTCAGGAAGACAGTCGCCGAAACCTTGAAGGACAATGTGCTGGGACTTTCAGCGCAGGCCGCCTACAGCTTTTTCTTCTCGCTGTTTCCGATCCTGCTTTTCCTCGCCCCCCTGTTCAGTCTCATTGGCAACAAGCAGGAAGTAGTCAACAGGCTGCTCACGCGACTCTCCATGACCCTGCCAATAGAAGCCTATCTTCTGCTCAGCAGCGTCGTAAAGGACGTTGTTTTCAGCGACAACGCGCCTGGCTTGATCTCAGTGGGAATCGTTCTGGCCGCATTTTCCGGTTCCGGCGTTGTCGACACGCTGAGAGGCGCGCTCAACACTGCGTACGATGCACATGACCCGCGGTCATGGTGGAAGCTCCGGATATTCTCGATGCTATTCACGGTTGTCGCCGGGATCGTAATGGGCGCTTCCACACTGGTGATGGTAGCGGGGCCCGAAGTACTCGGATTTATCGGCGATGTGTTCCGGATTGGCTCACAAACCACACGGATATGGACGATTCTTCAATATCCGATTGCTCTTTTACTGGTGGTCGCATTCGTCGCCTCGCTCTTTTACTTCCTTCCAAACGTGAAGCAGAAGATCACGCACGTGCTGGTTGGCGCGGCGGTGACTGTCCTGCTATGGATCGTGATAACGCTGCTATTCCGCCTGTACGTCACAAATTTTGGCTCTTACAACAAAACCTACGGAACCATCGGCGCCGTCATCATCCTCCTGACATGGATGTACTGGACGATGATTGCCGTGCTGATCGGCGGAGAGCTCGCGGCAGAGCTTAACGCCGGCACAGGCCAGACCAATATGATTCGGAAACGCCAGCCCTCCGAAGCGTTGCAGGACGCGGCAATTGCGGAGAAAGCGCGATTCTAGTCCGCTGGCTCAGGCCGGCTGAACCGACGGATAGGCGCTCGCAATCTTCTCCGCTGCCCTGATCAGCGCGACCGCAGCCGCTGAATTGGGCTCGCTGGTGACGATGGGCGCGCCGGTGTCTCCGCTCAAGACCATCTGTGGATAAAGAGGAATTTGTGCGAGTAGTGGAACACCGACCTCGTCCGCCAGCCGCTGGCCTCCGCCCTCCCCGAAAATCTTCGTTGGCTTGCCGCAGTGCGCGCACTCGAGCCAACTCATGTTCTCGATCACGCCGATCACTGGAACATCAACTCGCTGAAACATCTTCGCACCGCGTAGCGCATCACCCGCAGCAACTTCCTGCGGCGTCGTGACGATCACCGCGCCAGCGACGTGAGTCGCCTGTACGAGCGATAACTGCGCGTCACCGGTTCCGGGAGGCATGTCGACGATAAGAAAGTCGAGCTGCCCCCAATTCACGTCGCGCAGGAACTGCGTGATGACTTTCATGATGATCGGACCACGCCAGATGGCCGGCTGGTCGCGCTCGATCAGAAATCCGATACTGACAAGCTTGATCCCGTACGCTTCGAGTGGGATGATGCGGGCGTTTTCATCTACCTGAAGGGGCGAGTTCACGCCCATCATCCGCGGAATGTTGGGACCGTAGATGTCCGCGTCCATTAGTCCGACTCGTGCGCCTTGCTTTACCAGCGCCACGGCGAGGTTGGTTGCCACCGTGGATTTCCCGACGCCACCTTTTCCGCTCGAGATCGCGATGACCGTTCCGAGCTGCGGGTAGTTCACAGGAGTCGGAGCGGGAACCGCTGCCTTCTGTGACTGGGTGTCCTGACCCATTACCGGAAGCGAGCGTGGCTTTCCCTTTGTTGCGGGAGGAAGTGCCTCGTTGGTTTTCGCCGGGCTCACGGCACTTCCGTTGGGCTGCGCCGCGTCCTTCACATCGACCCGGACTTCGGTGACTCCATCTAATTGTTCGACTGCCTGCCTGGCGTCGCGAACGATCGTGGCGTCATCGGCAGCTGACAAAAGAACGCTGAAGCGGACCTTCCCGTCGGTTGTAGTTGCAATGTCGCGGACCATTCCGGCCTCGAGAATGTTTACGCCCAGGCGATTATTTCGGACACTCGAGAGGGCGGTGTCGATGCGGACTTGCAGGTTGTCGGACATGTCGGAAAACTAACTAGCGAGTCCCCGAGATTGGCCCGGTCTACGCCTCAAACGGCTCGGGCTCGTGAGGACGGTGAATCGGGTGCATTCAAGGGAGGATTCGCACCCTCGAAGCGACCCTGAAAGTCGCTGGAAAAAGTCCAAAGCGGAATGCTGAAATCCCTTGCTGTGTAGTGGTTTACATGCGATTTTGCAGTCAGTTCCACTATCAGCAGGACGACATGAAATACCCCGAAGTCAGCAACCACGTCGCCGGCGATTTCGTCACCGGCGAACATGAGTATCTGGACGTCTTCAATCCCAGCGACGGCTCGGTAATCTCGAAGGTCCGGTTGTCATCCCGGGAAGATGTCGATTGCGCCGTGACTGTAGCACAGGCCGCCTTTCCCGCCTGGTCGGCGATGCCCATCAAGGAACGCGTCCAGGTTTTCTACAGATACCGGGCCCTCCTCGAGCGCGACATAGAAGAGCTCACCGCCCTCGTCACTGAGGAGAACGGCAAGGTCTACAGCGAGGCGAAGGCTGAAATCCTCAAGTCGATGGAACTCACAGAGTTCGCGTGCTCGCTTCCCCAGATGACAGGCGGCGAGGTGCTCGAAGTCAGCCGCGGAGTCGAATGCCGAGTCGAACGATTCCCCCTCGGCGTGGTTGCTTCGATAGCCCCCTTCAACTTTCCAAACATGGTCCCCAACTGGACCATCCCGAACGCTATCGCACTCGGCAACTGCATGATCCTCAAGCCGTCAGAGATGGTTCCGCTCTCGGCCGACAAGATTGCTGGATTGCTCAAGGAAGCGGGTCTACCCGAAGGAGTGTTTCAGGTGGTCCACGGCGGGAAAGATGTCGTCGAAGCAATCTGCGATCACTCGGGAATCGAGGCGATCAGCTTCGTTGGCTCGACCAGGATCGCGAAGCTCGTCTATCGCCGAGGCACGGCGAACTTGAAGCGCGTTCTCGCGCTCGGCGGAGCGAAAAATCACCTCATCGTCATGCCCGATGCCGATCTGGAAATGACGTCATCGAACGTGGTCGCGTCGATGTCCGGATGCGCTGGACAGCGCTGCATGGCGGCGTCAGTGATGGTAGCCGTTTCGAACACAGACCACATCATCGCGCGCATGGTCGAGCACGCGAAAGCGATCGTTCCCGGGAAGAATCTGGGTCCGGTCATTTCTGCCGAATCAAAGACGAGGATCGAGAAGTACATCACCGAGGCCGAAGAAGCAGGTGCGACGATTCTCGTCGATGGACGCAATTCAGTCGTTGCGGGCAAGGAAGGCGGGTTCTACGTCGGCCCGACCATCATCGATCATGTGACGCCCGACATGAGGATCGCGCAGGAAGAGGTTTTCGGACCGGTAATCGTCATCATCCGCACCAGTGACCTCGACGCGGCGCTGGCAGTCGAAAATGCATCGCCGTATGGCAATGCCGCGTCCGTGTTCACGGAAAATGGCGGGACGGCCAGGTACGTGATGGAAAAGGCGAGCGCTGGAATGGTCGGCGTGAACGTTGGTGTACCGGTGCCGCGCGAGCCGTTTTCGTTCGGCGGATGGGGAGACTCGAGATTCGGAGTTGGCGACATCACCGGTCGCGGCTCTATTGAGTTCTGGACCCGCTCAAAAAAGATGACCACGAAGTGGAATCAGGAACACGGAACGAACTGGATGTCCTGAACGATCATTGAAGTAGCTTAGCAACGCCAAACGGAGGCAGTAATGGCTGTAGATACCTCGGTCGATTTTACGGGCATTCATTTTGAAAATCCCTTCATGCTCTCGTCGGCGCCGCCGACGGAATCGGAGAGCAATATCATGAGGGCGTTCGATGCCGGTTGGGGTGGAGTCGTCACGAAGACGATCGGACTTCATCCTGTCGTGAACGTCTACGGCGCAAAGGCGAAATTCATGCGCACTTCTCACGACACAGCCCAGGTGTCGATGAAGAAGCGCGATAACGCTGCGCTGCACTCCTCATGGAACTGGGAACTGATCTCCGACAAGGCGATCGACTGGTGGGAGCCGCGCATTCGCCGCATCAAGGAAGCCCACCCTACCAAAGTTCTCATCGCGTCGATCATGGCGGGATCCGGAAACGACAAGGAGCTTGGGCACTGGCAGCAACTAGCGATGGCCTGTCAGGACGCCGGAGCCGACGGACTCGAGCTCAACTTCTCGTGTCCCCACATGGACCGGAAGGACATGGGCTCGAACATCGGCAAGGATTCGGTGCTCTGCTCCACCGTGACGGAAGCCGTGAAGGAGGTCTCCAAGATTCCCGTGTGGTGCAAGATGACTCCGGCAACGGCCGACATCGTCATCGAAGCGGGCGCGTGCCTGACGGGCGGGGCGGATGCCATCGTCTCATCGAACACGTTCCCGTCCCTTCCGCTCATCGACATCGACACTCTCGACTTCGAGATCAACGTCGACGGATTTGTCTCGAGCGGCGGCTTGGGCGGTCCGGCGATTCTCCCGATGGCGCTGGCAAAAATGGCGCAGCTGACGAAAGCATTTCCTGACGGAAGCTTCTCTGGAATTGGCGGGATCTCCGACATGTCACAGGCGCTCAGCTACTTCATGCTGGGCTGCGGCACCGTTCAGGTATGCACTTCCGCAATGCTCGATCAGGCGATCGGACCGAACGTCATCAAGAAGCTCAACGAGCAGTACAAGGCGTTTCTCGAGAAGCACGAAGCCGCCCACGGATGGCATTCACTTCAGGACTTCCGCGGATCCCGTCGCGACCGTGTTGTCCTTCAGTCGAGCATTCGCCGTCCGAGCACCGCAGACTACCAGGGTGGTTACGAGCCGGTTGAAGGTTACGCAGCTCCGACTGACGCCGAAAAGCCGATGGGGACGCATTAGATGACTGCGACGATGCAAATCGATGAGCCTGGGACCGAGATGAAATCGGGCGATCCGCAGATGCCGCCGACGGATCACACACCGCGGCCATACACGGGTCCGCCGCGTGAAGAGGTGATGGCGATACGGAAGCAGTATGCAAACCCCGCAATCTTCACGATCTACAAGGATCCGATCATGATCGTCGAAGGCCACATGCAGTGGCTGTTCGATGAGATGGGCAAGCGTTATCTCGACATGTTTGGTGGCATCGTCACGGTCTCCTGTGGCCACTGCCATCCGAAGATCACTAAGGCGATCCACGAGCAGGTGGACACGCTGCAGCACAGCACGACGATTTATCTGCATCCCGGCATGCCGACGCTGGCAAAGAAGCTCGCGTCGAAGATGCCGACAGGTCTCGACGTCACGTATTTCGTCAACAGCGGAAGCGAGGCCAACGATCTCGCCATTCAAATGGCTCGGCTGTACACCGGCAACAACGACGTGATTGCGTTGAGAAACGCTTACCATGGGGCGTCGCCGTCGAGCAACACGCTTACTTCGCATAGCACGTGGAAGTATCCGACGAATATCGGCGCTGGCATTCATCACGCCATCCATCCCGATCCCTATCGCAGCCCGTTTACGGGAACGCCTGAAGAAATCGCGACCAGGAGCGTCGCTGACATTCGCGAAATGATTCGCTTCTCGACATCCGGAAAAGTCGCGGCGTTCATCGCCGAGCCTATCCAGGGAGTTGGCGGTGCGACGTATGGTGCGAGGAATTATTTGAAGGAAGCGTACGCAGCCATTCGTGAGCATGGTGGCCTCTGCATCGCCGATGAGGTGCAGACCGGATTTGGCAGAACTGGCGACCACTTCTGGGGCTTCCAGAATTTCGATGTCATACCCGATTTTGTCGTAATGGCCAAGGGAATCGGCAATGGAGTGCCGCTGGCTGCTGTGACGACGCGGATGGAAATCGCGCAGGCTCTCACGCAGCGCATTCACTTCAACACGTTCGGCGGGAATCCCGTATGCATGGCGGCGGGAAATGCGGTTCTCGATGTAATCGAGGAAGACGGCCTCCAGGAGAACTCACGCGTCGTTGGCGCGCGGCTGAAGACCGGCCTCCAGAAGCTCCAGCAAGAGCATAACATCATCGGCGACGTCCGTGGCATGGGGCTGATGCTCGGCGTGGAGCTGGTTCGCGATCGCGGGACAAAGGAACCGGCAAAGCACCAGGCGATGCAGGTTCTGGAAGAGACCCGTCAAATGGGAATGCTGATCGGCAAAGGCGGCATCGATAACTCAGTTCTTCGCATCAAGCCGCCGATGTGCATCACGGCGGCTGACGCAGATTTCGCTCTCGACGTATTTCATCACGCGTTTACCGCCGCGGAAAAGAACAGTTGATGAAATTCGATACGGTGGTAAAGGGCGGGCACGTGGTCACGCCGCGTGGCACCGACGTAACGGATATCGGGATCAGCGGTGAGAAGATTTCCGCGATCGGTCCCGACCTTGATACCTCGGGCGCGAAAATCATCGACGCGTCGGGACACCACGTCATTCCCGGCGTCCTCGACGTACATGTGCATCTGGAGTTGCCTTTCATGGGCGCCGTATCGGCCGATGACTATCGCACTGGTACACGAGCGGGCGCCCGCGGTGGCGTTACGACGCTGATCGACTTCGCCATCCCGTACGCGGGCGATTCGCTGAACGATGCCGCCGACAAGTGGATGGCGCGCGCCGAAGGAAAGGCGATGATCGACTACACCTTCCACATCTGCATCACGCGCTACAACGAGCACAAAGACCAGATCAAGGGCATGGTAGACCGCGGGTTCACCACGTTCAAGGAATTCATGATCTACGAGTCCGAGGGCTGGCAGTCGGACGACC
>JBDSBT010000281.1:0-5085 GCA_039921425.1 Gemmatimonadaceae bacterium
ATCCAGATCGATCGCTTCCTGAATAGTCCACCTTCCCTCGCCCGAATCCGCAATGAATCCCTTCAGATCGGGAAGATCGTTGTCCTTCTCGAATGCCTTCTCGGCCAGCTCGTTGATCCACGACCGCACCACGCTGCCGTGATTCCACACCGCAGCGATCTTGTGCAGATCGAGACCCGGAAAATTCTTTGAAGCATGAAGGATCTCGTAACCTTCCGCGTAGGCCTGAAGCATTCCGTATTCAACGCCGTTGTGAATCATCTTGACGTAGTGGCCAGAGCCGGTCGGGCCCGTGTGGGCGTAGCCATCCACCGGCGCAAGCGTCTTGAAAATGGGGTCGCATAACGCAAAGGCTTCGTCCGAGGCTCCAATCATCAGGCAGTATCCGTTCGCGAGTCCCCAGATGCCTCCGCTGGTGCCAGAGTCAACGAAGTGGATTCCTTTTTCCTTCAACTCCTCCCCTCGGCGAATGGAATCGTGAAAGTTTGAATTGCCTCCGTCGATTATTACATCGCCCTTGGACATGCCAGGCAGAAGCGCGGCGATCGTGTCGTCCACCGGCTGACCGGCCGGCACCATGATCCAGACTACGCGCGGTGCCGACAGCTGGGCGACCATGTCCGCAGCGTCCTTTGCTCCATCTGCGCCGAGGCCTTTGTAATGAGAAATTGCATCGGCGCTGCGGTCGAATACGACGACCTTGTGCCCGTCGCGCATCAGGCGCTCCGTCATGTTGCCGCCCATCTTGCCAAGTCCGATCATGCCGAGTTGCATGGCTAGCTGTCCTGGAGGTTGAATTTGATTCCGAGCTGATGTAGCTCGGTCTTGAGCTGAGATGCCGACTGGTAGAGGATCACGTTCATTCCGAGATTTTTCGCCGGAATGATGTTTTGTTCGCGATCGTCGATGAACACCGAAGTTGCGGGACAAGCCTGGGCGATGTCGAGCGCGCGCTTATAGAACGCCGCCGTCGGTTTCCGTAAGCCGAGCCAGCAGGAAGAGAGAAACGCGTCAAAGATCTCGTCGAGCCCGAATTTTTCGATTCGATACCTGTTCAGTTCGTCGGATTCGTTGTTGAGCGTCATGACCCAGTAGGTGCAGCCAGCGGCTACGGCGCGCGCGATGTCGATCGTCTCCTGATGTGGAACACTCTGCGCGTATATAAAGTCGATGAAATCCGTCTCGGTGAACGAGCGAGGCTCGTTGAAGACGGCGAACTTCACATATTCAGAGAGCGTCACTGTGCCTTCGTCGAGCGGCCCAGCCAAAGCGTCGTGCTGAGAGCCGAACCCTTCGGCGTCGAGACCGAACTTTTCGACGGCAAGCCTTCGCGACTCGCGGTCCCATCCGTTGGTCGCAAGCACGCCGCCTATGTCAAAAAACACATGCCGGATTTCCTGCTTCATGCGATGAGGAGAGCGCGCGCTGGAGCGCCGTCGAGCCCCTCGAGCTTCAGGGGCAGGCAAATGAGCTCGTAGTTGCCTGGTGGTGGCTCGGATAACGACAACCCTTCTACGATCACAACGTCTTTCTCGAGTAACGTTCGATGAGTCTTGTGGTGGCCGGAATGGAATTGTTCGATGGACAGGTAATCGACGCCAACGAGCTCGACACCGAGTGACACGAGATACTCTGCGCCGTCAGGAGCGAGGAAAACGTACTGGGCGTCGAACTCGGGATTCTCGAGCCGGGCGGAATTGCGTGTGCGAATGAGCACGCGTTTCTGACCGGCCAGATGATGCTTCGTGAGGTCTTCGGCTCCGACTGAAACGCGGTCAGATTCATCAAACGCAATCAGTATTGCAGGACCGACAAATTTTTCCGGCGGGATCTTGTCTACCGGCTGGCCATCGTCGAAGAAATGCTTCGCGGCATCGACGTGAGTTCCAGTATGCGAGCCAAAGGTGATGCGAGAGACGTTTGCTCCGGCGCCCGCCGAGATGGCCTGCACGGGTTCGATCAGAATTTCGGGATTCCCAGGATAGACCAGTCCGCCTGTGCGAACCGGAACCGAGACGTCATAGATGCGACTCATAATGGGGCTCCAGTTGGCAACACTCGTTCCGCAATCAATTGCGGCGGCTAATTCAGGACGGAAGGCTTGACGATGCGCTTGCGCTCAGTGTGAACCGCGGAATCTCCGCCCGAAATGTCGTCACACCAGGGCCGACGAAATTGTAGTGCCCTTCCATGTATCCTTCGCCGGACTTGAGAATGCAGAAACTCTGATACTCGTGCACCTCTCCAGGCTGGATGAGCGGCTGCTCGCCAACTACGCCGTCGCCCTTTACCTCGATATCCTCGCCGACCGAATCGTGGATCAACCACCGGCGTGACATGAGTTGTACCGCCTGTTTAGTGACGTTCTCAATGCGGACGAAGTAGGCAAACACATAGTGCCGAGCCGATGGCTCCGACTGATCGCGGAGGTACATCGGCCGGACGGTGATGCGAACGCCTGACGATTCTTTGTAATAGAAAGGGTTGGACGGCATTGAGAAAAGTCAGAAACCTGGCGCCCGCAGCGCGGACACCAGGCCCCAATTTGGTGAGAGGTCTACCCGGATCTCTGCAAGTTCTACCAAATGACTGCGCGAACAGCATCGCCGCGTACCATCGGGTCTCCGGTCTTGCAACCAAACGCGGCAGCAAACTCGGGCATGTTCGACGTTGGACCGTTCACACGCCATCTGCCGGGTGAGTGCGGATCCGTCAAAATGCGCTGACGCTGATTCTGCGGAGCGATGTTCTGTCTCCAGATCTGCGCCCAGGCCAGAAAGAAGCGCTGCTCTGGCGTGAAGCCGTCGATGTTCGCGGGCCGTGGCTTTCCGGCCACCGATTTTTGAAGAGCGGCGTACGCGATGTTCAAGCCGCCGAGATCGCCGATGTTCTCCCCGAGGGTCAGCTTGCCCTGCACGTGAACGCTGTCGAGAACGAGGTAATCGTCGTACTGGCTGGTCACGAGGCCGGTCTTCTGCTTAAATGCAGCGAGGTCCGCATCGCTCCACCAGTTCTTCAGGTTTCCCTTGGGATCGAACTGGGCGCCCTGGTCATCGAACCCGTGACTCATCTCGTGGCCGATCACGCTTCCCATTCCGCCGTAGTTCACTGCATCGTCGGCCGTCTCCGAGAAGAACGGCGTCTGGAGAATTCCGGCCGGGAAAACAATCTCGTTCATTGAGGGGTTGTAATACGCGTTCACAGTGGGCGGTGACATGCCCCACTGCGTGCGATCGACCGGCTTGCCGATCTGCGCGAGGTCTCGCTTGTTCTCGTACCGGTTGATTGCATAAGCGTTGGCGAGCAACGGGCCCTTCACGATCGACAACGTCGAGTAGTCACGCCATTTGTCGGGGTAGCCGATTTTCTCAGTGAAGGCGCCGAGCTTAACCAGCGCCTCTTTGCGCGTGGCGGGGCTCATCCAGGTGAGTGAGTTGAGGCGACCCTTGAACGCCTCTTCGAGGTTGTGCACCATCGCGAGAGCACGAGCCTTCGCCGCCGGCGTGAAGGTCTTCTCGACGTATGCCTGACCGAGAGCATCGCCGAGACGCGCGTCAGTAGCACGCGTGCAACGCTTGTAGCGCGGCAGCATTTCCTTCGCCCCGCTCAGCGTTTTTCCGAAAGCAAAGTCTTCATTTACGAACGTGGAGCTAAGCAGTGGCGCCGCGTTCCTGATCGTCTTCCAGCGCAGGTACGCCTTCCAGTCGGCCATCGCCGCGTTGGCAAAAAGGCTGTCCACGGTGGTGAAGAACTTCGGGTTCTGAACGTCAACGGCCGCGATTCCCGGGCGGCCGATGTCGCTGTAGAACGTCGTCCACTTGAAGTGCGGCGTCATCGATTCGAGCTGCGCCGTGGTCCGAAGGTTGTAATTCGCTTCCGGATCGCGGAGCTCGATTCTCGTGCGGGCGGAGCTCGCGAGCGCCGTCTCCAACGACATAACGCGCTGTGCGTCCGCCGCCGCCTGCAGAGACGGTGATCCAGCCAGCTCGAACATGCGCTGAACGTGTGCGAGGAAATTCTTCCGAATCTCGACCGACTGCGGGTCGCCTTTGAAGTAGTAGTCGCGATCTGGGAGGCTGAGTCCCCCTTGACTCGCGCCGCCGATCACCGACGTACTGTTCTTCGCGTCCTGCGTCGATCCAAAGTTGAATACGGCAGGAACTCCGATCAGCTGCAGCCGTGCGACTTCCGCCTGCAGCGCGGCCCGGTTCTTAAGAGCGGAGATGCGATTCAGCTCCGGCTGAACCGGAGACGCGCCCTGACGGTCCGCGGCCGCGGAATCCATGCAATTGCTGTAGTAGGTGCCGAGCATCTTCGTCACCGGGGACTTGGTGGTGCTAACCTCTGCCGCTGCTGACTGAAGAATGGTCGTCAAAGCCGCCTGATTTTTTTCGCCGAGCTCCTCAAAGCTTCCATAGCGCGCAAACGCAGCCGGAAGCGGGTTGCTCTTCAACCATCCACCATTGGCGAACTGATAGAAATCGACGCACGCGTTGGCCGTGCGATCGACATTTGCCGGATCGAGTGGGGTTGTCTGCTTGTAACTACTTTGCGCCCGCGCTGGCACCGCAAACGCAGCGACAACGGCAAATAAGGCGCATGAGCGCGTCAATCGACTCATGCTTTTACTCCAGATTGTGAGATTTGAGTGTCGTGCAAGTAGTTGTACACCAAAGCTGGTGCTGCCGATCATCTGGCAGCCTTTTTCTTTTTTCGCTTCTTCGCGGGCTTCATTATGCTGCCTCGGCACTTAGCCGCGCCGCAATGGCAGACGTAGAACTTCTCCATCGCCTTTCCGCCGGTGCGTTCGTAGCCGTAGTCGTACGCCAGCTCAACGCCCGGCTGAATGTTCTTCAGGGCATAAATCCAGATGTGCTCGCCTTCGATGATTGCTTCGCAATTCGGATCGCATGAGTGATTGATGAGACGGGCGTCGTTTTTCCTGTCGTCACCGTCCACGCACCTGTCGTCGTCGAGACAGAACAGGAATGTGTGATGCCGTGTCATGTTCTCTTCGTCGTAACGCCGGTCAGCTTCATCGTTCGGAACGATCTCGCCCGTGTACTCGATGATCTTCTGGCCGGG
>JBDSBT010000282.1:0-1997 GCA_039921425.1 Gemmatimonadaceae bacterium
TCGTCTGTCCATACTGTGGCGCAGAAGTCGAGATCGCCGTGGATCCAGGTGGTGGGTCGCGCCAATCTTATGTCGAGGATTGCACCGTCTGTTGCTCGCCGTGGCTGGTTCAGGTTCAATACGCAGGCGGCGATGTACAGGTATCAGTGACTCAAACGGACGGCTGAAACGTGAAGACATGGTGGCGAGCTTTTATGGCAGCGTCCGTCTGCGTGATCGCTACCGGCGATACTGCCTGCGGACAGAGCACTCGCCTCGGCACTATCAACTTTCCGACGGCAGGATCTGAGACGGCTCAACCCCATTTTATCCGCGGCGTCCTTTTCCTGCACAGCTTCGAGTACGACTCAGCAGCAGCCGAGTTCGTGAAGGCTCAACACGCTGATCCGAAATTCGCGATGGCTTACTGGGGCGAAGCGATGACCTATACGCACCCGGTATGGAACGAGCAGGACACGGTTGCGGCGAGGAAGGCTCTCAGAAAACTCGCGCCGTCTGCTGCAGTGCGTCGCGCGACAACATCCACGCCTCGAGAAGCTGCGTATCTCAATGCTGTCGAGCTTCTGTACGGAACCGGCACAAAGGTGCATCGTGACACGGTGTATTCCGCCGCGATGGGAAGTCTCTCCGCACAATATCCTTCAGACGCAGAGGCAAAGACGTTCTACGCGTTGTCGCTGCTCGGCCTGAATCAGGGAGTTCGCGACGTTCCAACGTATATGAAAGCGGGCGCGATCGCCGAAGAAGTGTTCGGGAAATATCCGGATCATCCGGGCGCGGCTCATTACGTGATTCATTCCTACGATGATCCTCGGCATGCGCCGATGGGACTGAAGGCGGCTCGCGCCTATTCAACGATTGCTCGCGGCGCCGCGCATGCTCAACACATGACGACGCACATCTTCATGGCGCTTGGCATGTGGGACGACGTCGCTTCACAGAACGAGATCGCGTCCGGACATGACCACGGCATGTGGACTCCTGGTCACTACACGCTCTGGCTGAACTACGCGTATCTCCAGCAGGGCCGGTATGACAAAGCGCTCCACCTGCTCGAGACGCTACGAACTTCGCGTGGTGCAAAGACGGAGCGTCCGATCTGGATCTTCAAGGGTCAATACTTGATCGATACTGATCAATGGAACGGCGAAGTCGCGAAGTGGGATTCAGGCGCCGTGCCCGAGAACCCGGCGATCAAGCCCTACTGGGATTTCATTCGGGGTTACGAATCGATCAAGCTTGGTGACGAGGAAGGTGCATCGCGTGCGCTCATCCAGATGACTCGGGACAATAGCGCGACTGGCCCCGAGACGAATCCGACGAATGCCATACTGGAGCTCGAGCTGAAGGCGATGGTGAAGGTGGCCCAGGGAGCGAGTGATGGAGCGGTCGCTCTGATGCGATCAGCAACGGCGCGAGAGGATGCAATGCCGTTCGATTTTGGCCCGCCGCCTGTCGTAAAACCTTCGCACGAGCTCTTTGGTGAGATGCTTCTTCAGCTCAACCAACCGAAAGAGGCAGCCGCTGAATTCCAGCGAGCAATTGCCCGCGCGCCGAGAAGAGTTCGCTCTTTACTAGGTCTCGCGCGCGCAGCGAAGGCGAACGGCGATGCTGACACATCGAGACAGACGTACGGAGAAATTCGCACGATCTGGCACTTGGCGGAGCCCGCGCAATCGGGATTGGCCGAGCTGAAGTAACACTTGCTGGTTGCTGCGGTATCCGCTCTTACCGGTAGCCAAAGTAGCCGCGCTGTAAATAGGGGCGTCAGAGCCGAAAAAGGTAGCTCAGCTTGCCGAAGAAGCCATCGCTCGTTCTTCGCAGCTCGCGAAAGCGGAACTCACTCGGCTCATTCATCGTGGAGCCGTAGCCGACGTAGACGAGCGTTCCCGGAATCGGCCGATAGCTGAACAACCAGTCCATCGTGAACTCGTTGCTCTTTGTGCCTGAAGCCGCAATGCCTCCGATTAGAATCGGATTGCCGTTTCGATCTTCGA
>JBDSBT010000283.1:0-9662 GCA_039921425.1 Gemmatimonadaceae bacterium
CGGGAGCTGCCAATCCAGCCTGACGTAGTCGGAAAGAAGGTCACAGTCGAGCCGGGCGAGCGAGTAGACGTTCTGGTCAACGATCTCGATGGCCGATCCGCCGTCGTCATCGCACCCACCGGCAACGCGTCCACGTGACCAGTGCGCTCGGCAAGGATTTGCTGGGACTCGAGCATCTTACGAGCGAGCAAATTCGCCTGATCCTCGACACCGCCGAGCCGTTCAAGGAAATCAGCGAGAGGACGATCAAGAAAGTCCCGGCGCTTCGAGGCTCGACGATCGTCAACCTGTTCTTCGAGAATTCAACCCGGACGCGCATTTCTTTCGAGTTTGCCGAGAAGCGTCTCTCTGCGGATACGGTGAATGTCGCGGCATCAGGTTCGAGTGTGTCGAAAGGAGAGACGCTCGTCGATACCGCCAGAAATCTCGAGGCAATGCGCATCGACATGGTCGTCATTCGACACAGCGCGTCAGGCGCAGCGTCGTTTCTCGCCGACCGCATCGAGTCGAATGTCATCAACGCCGGCGATGGCACGCACGAGCATCCCACGCAGGGGCTTCTGGACCTGTTGACGCTGCGCGATCACCTCGGTGACCTGACGGGCAAGCGCATTTGCATCTGCGGCGACGTTCTTCACTCGCGCGTGGCCCGATCGAACATCTGGGGCCTGAAAAAACTTGGTGCCGAAGTGGCCGTGTGCGGGCCGCGATCTCTGCTGCCCAACGCAATTGACGAATTTGGCGTGATTGTGTTCAAGCGGGTTGAAGAAGCAATCGAATGGGCTGATGCGCTAAATGTGCTCCGACTTCAGCTGGAGCGAATGACGGATGGATACATTCCATCGAGCAGGGAATACAACAGAGTGTTCGGTGTAAGCCGAGAGCGGCTTGACCGCGCGAAACGCAAAATTATCATCCTGCATCCCGGGCCGATGAATCGTGGAGTAGAGATCGACTCGGATGTTGCCGATGGCCCTCATAGCGTGATTCTCAATCAGGTGACGAACGGAGTCGCTGTCCGTATGGCTGTACTCTATCTGCTTGCTGGCGGAAAACCCGAGCTTGCAGAAGCGGCAAAGGGCGGAGGACGATAGTGTCCAGCCGAGTTCTACTGGCGGGGGGGCGGCTGATGGATCCGTCGTCCTCGCTCGACAAGGCCGGCGATCTGCTGATCGTGGACGGAAAGATCGAAAGCGTTGGCGAAAGAATCGGCGTGGTGTCAGATGCCGAAGTAATTGATTGCACCGACGCGATCGTTTCGCCTGGCTTCATCGACGTGCACTGTCATTTGAGGGAGCCCGGGCGAGAAGACGTCGAAACGATTGATAGCGGTGCGCGGGCAGCGGCGGCCGGCGGCTTCACTGCAGTGTGCGCAATGCCGAACACCGATCCTGTCACTGACAACCAGGCAGCAGTTGGCTTCATTATAAGACAGGCGCAGCGAGCGAACGCTGCGCGAGTGCACGTGATCGGTGCCATTTCCGTCGGACAAAGGGGCGAGACACTCGCTGAATTTGGCGAGATGATTGCCGCCGGTGCTATTGCCGTCAGCGATGATGGAAAGCCGGTTGTCAGCGCACAGCTCATGCGAACCGCGCTCGAATATGCGCGAACTTTTGGCGTGCCCGTCATCGACCATTGCGAGGAACCGACTCTCGCGAAGGGCGGGTCGATGAACGAGGGCATGGTCAGCGCTCGGCTCGGCCTCAAGGGAATTCCGTCAGAAGCCGAAGAGATCATGGTCATCCGCGACATTCTTCTCTCGCGGCGCACGGGTGGACACGTCCACCTGGCTCACATGAGCACGCACGGGTCGGTCGAGTTGATCCGGTGGGGAAAGGAGCGGGGGATTAATGTGACGGCCGAGGTTTGTCCGCATCACATCTCGCTCACTGAAGACCGGATTCTTTCATACGACACGAACGCGAAGATGAATCCTCCGCTCCGGACGGCGAAGGATGTCGAAGCCTTGCGTGAGGCGGTGAAGGACGGGACGATCGACATCATCGCCACCGATCACGCTCCGCACCATTACGATGAGAAAGAGCGCGAGTTTGCCGATGCGCCAAACGGAATCGTTGGACTCGAAACGGCACTCGCGGTGTCAGTCACGAATCTTGTCGAGACGGGTCATATTGATTTCACGACATTGATCGACAAGATGTCGTGCAGTCCGGCGCGAATTTTTGGTCTGCCGGGCGGGTCGCTGAAAAAAGGTGTGGACGCGGATGTCACCGTCTTCGATCCGGCAATACAGTGGGTGGTTGAGCCGGCTGCTTTTGTGACCAGGGGGCGAAACACACCGTACGCCGGCACGACCCTCACGGGGCGCACAGTCTGCACGGTTGTGGGTGGCCGCGTGGCATACAGATTATCTCACGATACGAACGCAGCGCGGAACACCCGCGCCACCACAGGATCTCGGGAACAATGAACAAAGCCAAGACGAACGCGCTCGAAGCGTTGCGCGCGCTCATCGCTGAGCGGCAACAGTACGAGCAATGGATCGCAACCCTCGAGTCGAAGCGTGAAAACACTCCTGCTCATGTTTTCGAGCGCGTTCAGGGTGACTACAACACGCGACTCGAGCGGGTGCTGACCAATATCCAGGGGCACGCCGAGGAGCTTCAATTGAGTATTTCGGCCCTGTCATCACGACTGGTCGAGGTCGCGCGCGACGAAGACACGCGGCGCGACGACCTTCAGGAAGCGGAGCTGCGTGCGACGGTCGGTGAGTACGAGCCCGAGCGATGGGAACAGCTGCGCACGGAAGCCGAGCGAGGTCTCGAGACAGTCGCCGCTGACCGGGCAAGTTTGGATGGGCAGCTCACTGAGCTCAGAAGCATGCAGAAGCTGAGCGAGGTCGGAGCGAAAGGCAGCGTATCCGATGTAGCGATCGCTTCGGACTCAGAGCTGGTCGAGAGTGCTCCGCTAAGCAAGTCCCCAATTGAGGGAATGGCCGACATTTCAACGAGCGGCGAGCTTACGTCCGATTCCGAGGCAGCAGCCGCGCGTCGCGAGCAGGGCCAAGTTCCGTTGGAACGGGCCAATGCACCGCAGGAACCCGAATCTATTCCGCGGCCCGCATCGCCACTGCCTGCGGAAATGAACAGTCAGGCGGCGTCGCCAGCGGGATTCGGCAACTCGACGCAGGAGTCGGCTCGGAGCGGCTCTCAGGCGCCGGTGGCGTCGGCTGCTTCGCCACACCAGCGCATGCGGACGGGTAAGACACCGCCGTTTGGCAGTCAGGTCGCCAAGCCTAAGCCTCCAGAGTCACGGGTCGATCAGTCGAAGACTTTGAAATGTCCCGAGTGCGGCACTGCGAATTATGCTACGGAGTGGTACTGCGAGCGGTGCGGGGGAGAACTGGCCACGATGTAAAAAAAAGACGGGCGCTAAAAGCGCCCGTCTTGTTTTCTACCGTCTGGATCTGCTTACTTCGCCGCGGCCTTGGCCATGCGGCTCTTATGGCGGGCGGCGGTATTCTTGTGGATCAGTCCCTTCCGCGCGGCGCGATCGAGAAGCTTCACGGCGGTGGTCTGATCGTCGGCCGGAGCGGCGCTCGCATGACCCTTCTTGAGCGCGGTGCGCAGGGCTGAGCGCTGGGCACGATTGCGCACCATGGCGGCTCTGGACTTACGCATGTTCTTCTTGGCTGACGCGATGTTCGGCACTATCTGGACTCCATCGGTTTGGGCGCTTTTTCGAACGCTATGAGACAGCCTTTAAGAATAATCTTCTGGCCGCCTAAGTCAACCAATGCACAACAATGTGTCCACCACGGATAGAAATGTCCCACTTGTTACACGGATAGAAATGTCACCTTGGTTTGGTTGTAAGGAAAGATCATTTACGTCACTTCTCATGGGTGTACATCAGCGGCATCCCGGCGCAGCAGGGCGAGCTCTGCTCAGCTATTGTGTTGAGCCCGACACGGATGATTTGATCCCGGCTTCCAACATTTGGTATTCTGTGGCTTCGATTCCACCTCGGGTGATGGGTTGGATGATGAAATGTCCGGTGTAGGGCTATTAAGCGCTCGAGTTGTGCGACCTGCCGCCTCGTGACATGTCTAATGGGGGCATAAGGGGACATTATCAGTGGTGCACAACAGTAATGAGGGCACACGAATGCGGACGCAACTCACGGCAAGCGCTCACGGCAAGCGCTAAGTTGTGCGTCAGTTTGAGATGGAGCCGGTCAACATGGATTGTGGTCATGCATTTCTGCCTACTCCCAGCGGGCGACATAACTGCAAGCATGGTTTTCCGCAGTCCCAATCAAGCGCCACGGGGGCACCGCAGCCCGAACACTGTCTTACCCACCTGAGCATTGCGGTATCCGCCTCAAGAGCAGTCTGCCATCCGAGGGCAGGGAGCGGTAACTTGTCACTCTCCCATCAACCCAGCACAATCGCATTTGAACCAAGTCCAGAATTTCATATTGATCGCGCCGGTGCTCCTGTTTTCCATGGTAGCACACGAGTACGCGCACGGTTACGCGGCACTCAAGAACGGCGACATGACGGCCTACCAACTCGGCCGTCTTACCTGGAATCCCGCGAAGCACATCGATCCGTTCATGACGATTCTCCTGCCGCTGATGCTCTTTCTGGCAGGCGGAGTTGTCTTTGGCGGAGCCAAGCCTGTTCCCGTCAATCCACGTAATTACAGGAATTTCAAAAAAGGCGACATCATCGTTTCGCTGGCGGGTGTAGCGACCAACCTCGTGATTGCGATCATCTGCGTTCCGCTGGTGATGCTCGTTCACTTCATCGGAGCGGTTGCGCCGGCGCTTTCTGGGCCTGCATCGATATTCCAGCTCATGCTCGTGTTCGGAATTCAATTGAACATCGCGCTCGCCGCGTTCAACCTCATTCCGATTCCTCCGCTCGACGGATCCCACGTCATGAAATACCTGCTTCCTCCGGCGTGGGGCCTCGGCTACCAGAGAATCGGACGATACGGACTGGTCGTGTTATTCCTGCTCATTTCTGTGGGACGGCCGCTGCTCATGATCTGGTTCAAGCCGGCGTTCGCGCTCATCGGCTTGTTACAACAAACCGTGGGGCCGTACATCATTCCGAGCCAATGGACCGTCTGAACGGCCCGTCACTGCGCGACGGAGAAGTCTTCGTTGTCGAGCTGACCCAGTTCTCCGGGCCACTCGACCTTTTGCTGAGCCTCATCCGCGACGAGCAGATCGACATTCAGGATATACCAGTTGCCCGTATCGCTGAGCAATTTCTCGCGCGGATTGCGACTCTCGCTCTCGACGAAGCCGCTGACTATCTGGAAATGGCAGCGCGTCTCGTGCGTATCAAGGCGCAGATGCTCCTGCCACGCCGCGATGGCGATGAGGCGTGGGAAGACCCACGAGCCGAGCTCGTCCGCCGGCTGCTTGAGTACCAGCAAGTTCGCGAGGTCGTGGACATTCTCGAACGCAGAAGCGACGACCGCCGCAACCGATTCGCGCGTGCATATCTTCCGCAGAATCTTTCGTCGCCCGCACCAGCGGCCGCCGCACTATCGCTTTCGCTGCCCGAGCTGTTCGCCGCCGTGGATCGAATCATTCGCGTCGCGCGAAGACCGACTGTGCACGACGTCGTTCCACGCGCTCTCGACGTAGACGGCGCAATCGCGACCGTGAGAGGCGTTCTTGCGCTTCGCGCTCGCGCGCGCTGGGGCGACATGATCTCGCTCAACGCAGAGCCGTGGCAGGTTCTATCCACACTTCTCGCCCTGCTCGAGCTTGCGAAACGGGGCGAGTTACGCCTGGCTCAACCAAGACCTTTTGCCTCTGTCGAAATATCCAGTGATCCAGCTAGCGAAGCTGCTTGAAGCCGCGCTCTTCGCGAGCGCACACCCAGTTGCCATGTCCGATCTCAAGGCGATGGCTGCCGACGGCGAAACAACTGAAGCCGACGTCGTGGCCGCGCTTTCGGATCTTCGCCACCACTACGACGAGGACGGCCATGGCGTGGAGCTGATCGAAGTGGCCGGCGGGTGGCAAATCCTGACGCGGCCCGAATATACGGAAACGATCGAGCGCGCTCAGCTTGCTGCGAGACCGCAGCGCTTGTCTGCCGCGGCGCTCGAGACTCTCGCCATTGTCGCGTACCGCCAGCCAATCGGCAGAGCCGAGATCGAGGAGATTCGCGGGGTCGGAGCAGGACAGATGTTGAAGTCGCTTCACGAGAGAGAGCTGATCGAGGTTGTTGGACGCGGTGAAGGAATGGGACGTCCCCTGCTCTACGGCACGACGCCGGGATTCCTCGAGCAGTTTGCACTCAGGCATCTCGGCGAGCTTCCGCGCGCCGACGAGCTCGCCGTTGCCTTGAGAGATCCCAAAGCGCCGCCTGTCCTTGCACCGCCCGAACCGACGCCTGAGACCTCTCAATTGTCGATCGATGGGAAGGCACCGGATGACGGCAGAGTGACTTCGAAAGACCCTGGTCCTGGGCCGACCAGCGCGACCAGCGACTCGCCCTACGCAAGTATTGAATCCTGATGTCTGACGCCATGCGGATTCAACGCGCCTTGGCGCGGGCTGGTGTCGCTTCGCGCAGGAAGGCTGAAGAACTGGTTTCCGCGGGAAGAGTCAAAATCAACGGCGAAGTTGCAGTTACTGGCCAGAGCGTCGATCTCGACGTTGACGCAATCACCGTTGACGACAAGCCAATCACCCAGCCAACAGGCTTCCACTGGCTGATGCTCAACAAGCCACCGGGAGTGCTGACAACCCGGTCAGATCCGCAGGGCCGGAAGACGGTCTTCGACATCATCACCGATCGTCCCGGACTGACCTACGTCGGCCGCCTCGATTACATGACCGAGGGTGTACTCATCTTCACCACCGACGGTGATGCCGCCCACAAGCTCACCCACCCAAGTACTGAAATCGAGCGCACCTACATGGCCACCGTGCGTGGAGATGGACCTGCCGCCGTCCGCGCGGCCCGTAACGGTGTACAACTCGAGGACGGATGGGTGCAGCCGCGCGAAATTGCGGCGCACAACATCAGTCGCGGATTGTGGGAGCTCGAGGTCACGATCGCCGAAGGCAAGAACCGGGAGATCAGGCGGTTCTGCGAGGCTCTCGATCTTGTGGTGGAGCGACTTGTGCGTACCCGCTTCGGTCCAGTGCAACTAGGTCTGATGCCGAGTGGGGGGTCACGACCGCTGAACGGCCGAGAGCGCGACATCATTCTCGCGATCACACAATAAAGTCGCAGCATTGGGTGGCGCTGGGCAATCAGCGTGTGGCGTGTGCGTGTGGTGAGAGGCGTGTCGACGGTTGGCGGGTTTCGGTCTTCAGCGGTGTCTTATTTCTGTGAAGTGAACCAATAAAGGAGCCGATCGTGGCAACACAAGTTCCTGCAACATCATCTGCCGATACGGGCATGATCAGCGAGGTGGTCGATCAGGTGGCCCGGCGAATCGTCGGACAGAACTACATGATCGAGCGGCTCGTCATCAGCATTCTTACGGGCGGACACGTTTTGCTCGAGGGTGTACCGGGTCTCGCAAAAACGCTCGCGGTTCGCACGCTGGCGGAGACGATCAATACGACTTTCCAGCGTATCCAGTTCACGCCTGATTTGCTACCCGCCGACATCCTCGGCACCCAGATCTACGATCAGTCGAATGGACAGTTCAGCGTAAAGAAGGGTCCGATCTTCGCGAACATCATTCTCGCTGACGAAATCAACCGAGCACCTGCGAAAGTCCAGGCGGCGCTGCTCGAGGCCATGCAGGAAAAGCAGGTGACGATCGGCGGAACCACGTTCAAGCTCGACGAGCCGTTCCTCGTTCTTGCGACCCAGAATCCGATCGAGCAGGAAGGTACGTACCCGCTGCCCGAAGCGCAGGTCGATCGCTTCATGATGAAGCTCCACGTCGGATATCCGACGCGTGAAGAGGAAAAGGAGATCCTCAGGCGGATGTCGAGCGGGCACGCGATTACGGTGCAGCATGTAGCGACACCGGAATCGATCATGGCCGCGCGCGAGAGGATCGCAGATCTGTACCTCGACGAGCGGATCGTCGACTACATCGTCTCGATCGTCCACGCCACGCGCTTCCCGGCTGATGCCGGGCTGAAGGATCTCGTTCCGCTCATCGAGTTCGGCGCGAGCCCGCGTGCAACCCTTTCGCTTGCGATGGCGTCACGCGCTCACGCCTTCCTTCGCGGGCGCGCGTTTGTAACTCCCGACGACGTGAAGGCGATCGCTCCCGACGTTCTGCGCCACCGCGTCCTGACCACGTATGAGGCAGAGGCGGAAGAGGTAACTAGCGACGCGATCGTGAGCCGCATCCTGGCGGCCGTAGCGGCGCCGTGATCGGACGCCGCTCCTCGATTGGCCGGAGGCGCGGCGGGGTAAATCCAATCGCGCGGCGCGACGAAGAGTCGCGCGAATCGCGGCGGTCGATCTTCAGATGGAATCGCGATCGCAAGAAAAAGCGCGAGGCAGAACCAGCACACGCTCACGGGGCTGCGGGTGAAGCCGTAAGGAAAGGGGTGCCGCCAGAAATCCTCAGACAGGTGAAGCTCATTGAGCTCCGTACGCGCGGACTCGTGAATTCGTTATTCACCGGCGAATACCGCAGCGTGTTCAAGGGCCAGGGAATGGAGTTCTCGGAAGTCCGGGAATACCAGCCGGGCGACGAAGTGCGAACGATCGACTGGAACGTCACGGCGCGCATGCGGCGTCCGTTCGTGAAGCGCTATATCGAAGAGCGCGAGCTGACAGTTATGCTCGCTGTCGATCTTTCCGGCTCGGAGCGTTTCGGAACAGTGCAGCGCTTCAAGAGCGAACTTGCGACCGAGCTTGCCGCTGTTCTCGCAATGTCAGCCGTGCGCAATAACGATCGCGTCGGCGTTGTGCTTTTCACGGACCGGATCGAATACATCGTCCCGCCCCGCAAGGGAAGAAAGCACGTTCTCAGAATTCTTCGCGATATCCTCACGTTCGAGCCGGTGGGGAGAGGGACCGATGTCGCTGGTCTGACGAATCATCTCGCGCGCACACTCGGCCAAAAGACGATCATCTTCCTCATCTCGGACTTCGACGCACCGGATGTCGAGAAGCCGCTGAAGATACTTGCGCAGCGCCACGACGTAGTCGCGGTGACTGTCGAAGATCCGAGTGAGCGTGAGCTGCCCGACATCGGACTCGCTCGATTCGTCGATCCGGAAACCGGCGAGACGTATGAGATCGATACAAGCTCGCCACGCGTGCGCGCGGATTTCGAAACACAGGTCACCGCTCAGCGTGAGGCTCGGAAGCATTTGTTGAGACGGCTCGCGATCGATGAAGTGCCGGTGCGCACCGATGGCAACTACATCGAGCCCCTGCTCAGGTTCTTCCGCTCGCGCGAGACTCAGGCCGGACGCCGCTGATGATCGCGCAGATTGTCGGCCTGCTCCTACAGCTAACGAGTCCGCCGTCCCCCGCTATAGTGCAGCCCTCGACCGAAGCTCCGCCAGATTTCCCGGTGCAGCTTGGTTCGCGCCTCACACCGGACACGGTGACAGTGGGGCAGCGGTTTGTTGCTTTGATCAAGATCCACGCACCGCCGGGAGCAACGATCGACTTTCCGGTGGAAAGCGATTCCGCCGCAAAGGCCACCGCGACAGCCACTCGGATGATTGGCAAGCCC
>JBDSBT010000284.1:0-1542 GCA_039921425.1 Gemmatimonadaceae bacterium
ACGACGTCGCAGGATTTGAAGACCGGTTATCTGATTGGCTCGACGCCGCGCTCTCAACAGATCGCGATCCTCGTTGGAGCTCTCGTTTCGGCCATCGCGCTTGGACCAATTCTTCTCAAGCTCAATGCAGCCGGATCTGTCTACGTGCCGGTTGGAACGACGGTCCAGGGAATTTCAGCCGGATCGGTGCAGCCAGGCGAAAAGGCCGATGCATCGAAGCTCGAGCGTCGTGAAGGAATCGAGGGAACTATTTCGAGTGGTCCCGTTGACGGAAAGCAGTATCTTGTCTGGCACCGACAGGACCCACAGGGTGGCAACGCCGAGAAGTACCTCGTCGCCGATGACGGCACGCCGGTGTACTTCGTCGATCGCGGAATCAACGGCACTATTCGCAAGCTCGCGAACGGCCAGGAAGTTCCCAAATTCGACGCGCCGAAAGCGACCCTCATGTCGTACATCATCAAGGGCATCCTTGGCGGCAAGCTGCCGTGGGCGCTCGTGTTGCTCGGCGCGATGATCGCGATTGTCCTGGAACTGTCAGGAATTCCATCCCTGGCGTTCGCAGTGGGTGTGTACCTGCCGCTCTCATCGTCATCGCCAATTCTGCTCGGCGGGCTGATACGCTGGGGCGTGGATAAGTGGATCGCGCGCAAGCACGCAGGTAAGAACCTGACCGAGGATCAACTGATCGCCGAGGGCGATAAGAGTCCGGGTGTGCTGATGGCGTCGGGCTACATCGCGGGAGGCGCCATCGCGGGAATCATCATTGCTTTCCTCGCTGGTGTACCGTCGATGGCCGGATTTAACAGCACGATCGAGGCGTTCGGCGAAGCCAACCCCATGAGGACGGGGACGTCATCTGACCTTCTCTCGATGATTCCGTTCATCATCATGATGGTGATTCTCTACCTCGTTGGGCGCGAAAAACTACTTGCTCCTAAGGTCGGGTAAATCAGTGTCAAGGCTGGCAAACCGGTAGCTGGTGGCGGTTTGTGGTGTACAAAGCATCTCACGTACGACGTACCACTTCGAGGACAACCTTAAGAATGCAACTCAAAAAGACAGTCTCTTCAGCGCTAGTCGTGCTCGGAATTGTTGGCTGTGCGACAGCAGTGCAACAGAGCGGAACCGCTTCAACTAGTGCTCCGTCGGGGGCGATGGGCCTTTCGCCGTCGAATCCGTTCTACGCGGCGAGCACCCTTCAGTATCAGGCACCGCCTTTTGACCGGATCAAGGTCTCGGATTATGAGCCGGCGATCCTAGCTGGCATGCAGCAGCAGATTGCTGAGGTCAATGGGATCGCCAATCAGGCTGCGGCGCCAAACTTCGATAACACCATCGTCTCGATGGAGCGGTCAGGTGTGCTGCTCACGCGCGCGGCGAAAGTGTTCAATACCGTCGCGGGCGCCAACACCAACGACACCCTTCAGGCAATTCAGGAGCGTGTCGCGCCGAAGCTGGCCGAGCACAACGACAAGATTTACCTGAATGCGAAGCTGTATCAGCGAGTGAAATCGGTTTACGACCAGCGCGCATCAGCCG
>JBDSBT010000285.1:0-4999 GCA_039921425.1 Gemmatimonadaceae bacterium
TCTTGGCGGGAGCCATAACGACGTCACCAATGGGGTGACGCAGGCGTCCGGACTGGACAAGGCAAAGGCCGCGAAGCTTCTGATGATCCTCGCTCCGATCGTTCTCGCGGCGATCGCGCATCAGCGCGGCAAGGCTGGTGCTTCAGCCGCGCCTGTGGGAGATGTCCTGCAACAAGAGGCTCAGGTGCACGCGGAGAACCCGCACTATGGGGGAATACTCGGGAGTATCCTCAACAAGGCCACCGGCCAGTCGTGAGAAACCGCGGAACCCCGTAACCCCGTAACTGCTATCTGGGGAGAACGGCGGGAGAATTCGGGAGAAAGGCGGGAGGTTGCATGCCGCCGCGACTTCGCACTTGTTTTTTGAGTTGACGACGGGACCACGTGCGTGATGTCGTTGTCAAAAAAACGCAGGAGAAATTAGCGGCAACGCCCGCATTTCTCCCGCAGTTCTCCCGCAGTTCTCCCTGATTTCTCCCGCCGTTCTCCCCAATTAGCTGTTATGGGGTTCCGCGGTTCTCCGAACCTCAAAAAGGCTTGAATCGATCGAAGGGCTGGTGGCAGCTGTTGCAGAAATGAATCGCCTTGCACGCGGTCGAACCGAACTCGCTTTTCTCGACAGTATTGGTTGAGCCACAAAATGGACAAGCGGGAGTCGGCTTTGCCCGACGCAGTGAGACGAGCTCAGCGATGCCTCCGCCATCGATCTCCACACGCCCGGGAGGCGCGATGCCGTGCACTCTCAAGCGCTCGCGTGCTTCCCCGGTCATCCAGTCAGTTGTCCACGCAGGGGAGTAGACCGTTCGCACCCGAGCACCGTCGAAGCCGTGACTCGCGAGCGTCTCGACAATCTCCTTCTCGATCACCTGCATCGCGGGACAGCCCGAGTAGGTAGGAGTGATGTCTACCGTGAGGTGACCATCGTCGAACGATACATCGCGAACAATCCCGAGCTCCACGACATCAATCATCGGCAGTTCCGGGTCCTTCACTTCCGCGAGAATTGCCAGAACTGACTCGCGTGTTGACGCTGCGTTCATCACCACTCCGCGCCGGGGTGGGAGCGCGCGACGATCTGCATCTCGGAGAGCATGTGGCCGAGGTGCTCGGTGTGACTCCCGCGACGACCGCCGGTCATGGCGGGAGGGTCGTTCGGAATCGTGAGCGTCGCTCTCTTCATCACATCGTCGATGACCGCCCGCCATTTCGGCTGAATCGCTTCGATGTCGGCGCCGACACCGTCGGCTGCCATCGTTTTTTCGATCGCGTCGGCCTGGAACATCTCGCCTGTGAATCGCCAGAGATGGTCCAGCGCTTTCTGCGCGCGCGTGTGGCTCTCGTCAGTTCCATCGCCCATGCGCACCACCCACTCGCTGGAGTGCCGTACGTGATAGCGGACTTCCTTGAAGCCCTTTGCAGCGATGCCCGCTAGCTCGGTGTTCGAGCTTGTCATCAATTGCTCGAGCAGGTGGTAGCTGAAGACGTCGAACAGAAACTGTCGAACGATCGTGAACGCGTAGTCGCCGTTGGGCAGCTCGACCAGGTGAACGTTGCGGTAGTCGATGGCTTCGCGAAAATACGCGAGCGCATCTTCGCTGCGGCCTTTGCCTTCCGTTTCGCCAGCGAGCTTCAGGAAAAGTGTCGCCTGGCCGATCAGATCGAGCGCGATGTTCGCGAGCGCGATGTCTTCCTCGAGGATAGGTCCATGGCCGCACCACTCGGAAAGGCGATGGCCGAGCACGAGACGATCGTCGCCGAGCCTGAGGAGATACTCGCTGAGCGTTGTTGAGTCGCTCAGAGTCAGAATCCTTTCAGGCCGCGCGGAATCTTGTAGAACTGCGGATGGCGATAAATCTTTTCCGCACCGGGATCGAAAAACGGTCCCGCCTCGTCGCTCCGGCTCGCCGTGATCACGATCGAGGGAACGACCCACATGCTGACGACGCTTCCGCGACGGCCGTAGACATCACGCGCGTTTTGAAGGGCCATCTCGGCATCTGCTGCGTGAACGCTTCCTGCGTGCTCGTGCGGTGAGCCGCCATCCTTTTGCGTGAACACTTCCCACAACGGCCACTGAGTTTCCGGGCCCGGGCCGTCGGCGTTTTGCTTTCCTTCGTATCCGATTCCCAACGAAGCGCTCGAAGCCATGCTTACGCAGCCGACGATTGAGCGGGGCGCGCATGCTTGGCCGCGTAAGCTTCAGCGGCTTCGCGCACCCATCGTCCGTTCTCATGCGCGTCGCGGCGCGCCTGGAGTCGCTCGCGATTGCAAGGCCCGTTGCCCTTCACGACCTGCCAGAACTCTTCCCAGTCGATCTCGCCGAAATCGTAGTGCTGCGTGTCGGGATTGAACTTGAGATTCGGATCGGGAAGCGTGAGACCAACCGCATCTGCCTGTGGAACCGTTAGATCAATGAAGCGCTGGCGCAGCTCGTCGTTCGTTTTCCGCTTCACGCGCCAGCGCATGAGCTCCGCAGTGTTCGGGGAATTCGTGTCGCTTGGCCCTAGCATCATGAGTGAAGGCCACCACCAGCGATTCACTGCGTCCTGCGCCATCGCCTTTTGCTCGGGCGTTCCGCGTGCGAGCGTTGCGATGATCTCGTAGCCCTGCTTCTTGTGGAAGTTTTCTTCCTTGCAGATGCGGATCATCGCTCTGGCGTACGGTCCGTACGACGCCTTCGCCAGAATCGTCTGATTCACTATTGCCGCGCCATCAACGAACCAGCCGATGACTCCCATGTCGGCCCACGACAGGGTCGGATAGTTGAAGATGCTCGAGTACTTCGCCTTTCCGGACAGAAGCTGATCGACGAGCTCAGAGCGATCGACGCCCAATGTCTCGGTGCCGCAGTAGATATAGAGACCATGCCCGGCTTCGTCCTGCACTTTCGCCAGCAGCACCATCTTCCGCTTGAGGCTCGGCGCCCGCGTGATCCAGTTGCCTTCGGGGAGCATGCCGACGATCTCCGAATGCGCGTGCTGCGACATCATTCGAATCAGCTGGGTGCGGTAACGCTCCGGCATCCAGTCTTTTGGCTCGATTGTCTCGCCGGCCGCGATTCGTGCTTCGAACGCCGCGTTGAGCGATTCTTCGGTGGTGTGTCGGGGCTGCTGATCCATGATCCTCTCCGGGAAAACGGCGCCCCGTCTGGCAGCGCGCCGTTCTTCGTTTCTGTCTCTAAACGTACCACAAAACCGCCCCGAAACGTTAGTTGAGCAGCCTCTCCAGTGCTTACACCGCAGACCACGTGAGTTTCACCAGAATAGAGGGAGGCAGGAAGTCGTCGCAGGTGGCAAATTCAGGTCGTGGTATCACCACCCCAACCGCAATTCGCCAGTGACTAATCCAGGTTCTGATCTCGACGCCGGCCGCATTCAAGTCGCAACTGAAAACGGCGTGGCGACGATAACGTTCGCTCATCCCAAGAGCAATTCTCTCCCGGGCAGGCTGCTAGCCCAGCTTGCCGCCGCCGTCACGAGTGCCGGCAAGGATGACAATGCGAAAGTGATCCTTCTTCGGAGTGAGGGTGATGGAGCATTCTGCGCGGGTGCCTCATTCTCCGAGCTTCAGACCATTCGCGACGCCGAGGGAGGGAAGCGCTTCTTTATGGGATTCGTGAATCTCATTCTCGCGATGATTCGTGCGCCAAAGTTCGTCGTCACGCGGGTGCAGGGCAAAACCGTCGGTGGAGGAGTGGGAATCGTGAGCGCGTCCGATTTCTCGATGGCCGCCGATGGCGCGTCGTTAAAACTCAGCGAGCTCGCTGTGGGATTGGGTCCGTTCATCGTCGGCCTTCCGATACAAAAGAAAATCGGACTGGGCGCGTTCTCGGCAATGTCGGTCGATGGCGACTGGAGATCAGCCGAGTGGGGATACCAGCACGGATTGTACGCCGAGCTGCATTCGTCGATTCCGATTCTCGACGAAGCGGTTGGGAAGCGTATTGCTGCTCTTGCTGCGACCAATCCCGAGGCGATGGCTCAGCTTAAGAAGGTGTTCTGGGAGGGGACGGAGGACTGGGCTCGGCAGCTCGAAGCGAGGGCCGCGATGAGCGGGACGCTGGTTCTATCAGAGTTCACTTCGAAGGCTGTTGGGCGAGTGAAGTAGCGACCGCAAGTGCCGATAGGTAATCCGCTCATTTCAGCCAGCAGGACCCTCTAGTACCAACTGGCGACTCCTCCATGCCTATAGCATGCGTTCGTCCGCGAGCTCCCGTGCCAGTAAGTGCCGTCGTTGCACCGGGCGATAGCGCTGGTCCGGACTCCATTAGCGTAAGCTCGCGCAACTGCTGAGTTCGCGTTGGCGCGAGCGATTGCCCGTGCGGAGGCGCGTGGGACACCGTTCTTGTACTGACGTGAAGCGAGGCCATCGTGGCCGGCGCATGTGCTCGAGCTCCACCAGCTTCCGTCATTGCAGAGATAGCGATTTCGTGTGCTGCGGGTGTTTCTCCGCACGGCTGCGCGTGCGACCTGACGGTCGGCCTTGACCACGGCCTTCTCAACTTTCCGTTCCACTTTCCGTTCCGCTTTTGCTGCCTTCTGGCCGTGACCCTGAGCAGTGGCTGAGGTCGGCGATGCCATAACGCAGGCGCCGAGCACCAGCCCCGCCGCGCAGAGCGATCGAATCGATGATGTCATTCTTTCTCCATGTCCGGGATCGAGAGTTCGTAGTGCTAAAAGTGTTCCAACCTGGGCTTGAATGGAGGTTTTGATCTCCATCAGGTTCGATCAGCGAGGCCGATCGGTTGGCGCGCCGTCTCCGCCCAGGGTTGGAAGAAAGCGCGGAGCGCGACGGTGCTTCGTCACCTGCTCGAACGCGTAGGCAATTCCGATCAGCCTCGGTTCGCTCCACGCTCTCCCGAAAATCGACATGCCCACCGGAAGGTCGAACGCCGTCCCAACCGGCACGTTTATGTTGGGATATCCAGCGACCGCTGATGGTGACGAATATCCGCCTGTATAGTGATCGCCGTTGATGAGATCAGTCACCCATGCAGGAC
>JBDSBT010000286.1:0-4108 GCA_039921425.1 Gemmatimonadaceae bacterium
CTTTTCGCGCGGCGTCAGCATGCCGGTGGAGGCTGTGGGTTCTTCGGTCTCGAGATCGGGCATTCTGAGCGGTTAAATGTTGGATTGTGGGCGTTCTTGGCCAGCCTACAAGTATAGCCAGGACCGAAGAAAAAATTCAAATATGACGGGCGGCCGGAATCAGTCCGGAGAGGACTGGCTCTGCTTTCTGTCTATGAGTCTTATCCGGAGCAGATCGCCAGGAACGACGATCATCGACCTCAACCTTATCTTCGAGCCGGGCTTCTCCGTCCAAAACGCGAGTGGCACTTCGACAATTGAAGTGGTGCACCCGTTCGTCAGTTTCCGCAGTCGGGACAGAATCTCCACGTCAAAGATCCAGGGGCTGCTGAAAGGCGTCGCAAACGCAACGCGTGCGAAGGCCCGATCCATCATCTTGATCCCACATTGCGAATCGTAGACGTCGATCGAAAACATGGTCGACACAAGTGTTGCAAATATGCGCCCCAGATAGTGACGCGCAGACTTTCGCTGGATCGTCGCCCCGAGACGCTTCACGCGGGAGCCGATACCATTCTTATCCCCGGCTGGAGCGCACCGGCAAGAAGAACCAGTTGTGATAACGGAGCGGCGAGATCGGCGTCCAGAAACGCGAAATAGTCGTAGCGCGTGTCTTCGATGTTCAGCAGCACGCCATGACGCACCGCCTCCGCCTTCCCGCAATTTGAAGGCATCACGTGGAACGGAGCCGAGACTCACACTGAGCATTCAGGCGGCTCAGCACGGCAGCCGTGCCGTCAGAGCTGCCGTCGTCGACGAAACAAAAACTGAAGTCCTTTTCCTTCGCGACAAAAGCGGCAAACGCGCTCGCGTCGAGCCGCGTTGCCTCGTTGACCAGGCAGCTGACAAAGTTTACGACCGCGATACTAAGAGCGCTGCGCGCGGCTATTGGGCCGCGAGAATTATTCGAACTGGCATGGGACGAGGCGGATCTACCCTTTCCGAATCAGACTATGTGCTGGCCAAGCGCTCAGGTAAGTGGCTGGTTATAAAAATAGTTGGTCTCAGTTATTCGGAGTGAAGGTCACCCGCCTTGGCGGACACGTGCTTGAGCTCCGGTTATCCTAGACGGGCCGTCACTTTTGAGCCTCTCTCGCGAGTTCGACGATCCGCTGAATCTGTTCCGCCTGGTGGAGGTGTGTTGTATCGATGAGAATGGAATCAGAAGCCCGACCGCTCTGCTTCGCATCGGCCTCATCCCGTTGCACGATCTTCACGGTCTCCGCCTCGATTTCGGCATCAGTCGGCTCGCGGTGAAGGCGCTCCAGCAGCCGGCGCCGCGCGCGCTCACCAGCATCCGCAATCAGAAATACCTTCAGCCGCGCATTCGGAAAAACCACTGTCCCGATATCGCGACCGTCCACGACCACATCGTATTCCTTCGCCGCCCCGCGAACGATCGAATTCACCCAATCCCTGACGCCGGACATCTTTGCCACGAGCGACACATTCCCCGTGACCCCTTCGCTTCGCATTTCCGCCTCGGCCGGCTGACCATCGAGGAGCGGCGTGAACCCGTGCTCAGTCGGCGACAGCGACACGATCTTCGCCGCGTCAAGCACCGACTGCTCGGTCCAGGTGTCTGACGCTCCGCCGGCCCTGGCGCGGACGGTCGTCGCGGCGCGATAAAGCGACCCCGAGTCGACGTGATGAAACCCGAGCGCGCGCGCAACGGCCTTGGCGGTGGAAGACTTTCCTGATGCGGCCGGGCCATCTATCGCGATACACATTTTTTCGTTGGGCATCAACCCAATATAACGATGGCTGGAATCAGTCCCGGCGGCGGTGCTCGTCGATCTTCATCTGCTCCACGTCGCTCCTCAAAAGAGCAATCATCTCGGTAGTAAATCCGAATCCGAACAGCGTGATACCCACCACCACCAGCAGCACGACAAGGCCAAGCAATGGCCGATAGCCGATCGACGGCGGCGGAAACCCAAATCCGCGCAAAACGACGAGCACGAGTCCGATGATGACACCTATCATCGTCATGACCACTCCGGCTCCGCCAAAGAGCTGCATCGGCTTCCGGCTGAAGCGGAGATAGAACCACACGACGAGCAGGTCGCCGACGCTCGAGAAAATCCGCTTCGACCCCGAATACTTGGACACGCCGGCATTGCGCGGATACAGCTCGATGTCGATCTCGGTTACCGAATATCCCTGGGCGTACGCGAGCACGACGAAGAAGCGGTGCCAGTCGTGCCGCAGCGAAATTCCATGGAGGATCTCGGCCCTGAAGGCCTTCATCGAGTTGAGATCTCTGACCGGAACATCGAAGAGTCGTCGCGACAGCTTGTTGTAGACCGAGCTAACCGCGGCCTTCTCGTACGCGCCGACCTTGCGCCCGGTGACGATGTCCCAGCCAGCGTCGATCTTCGCCATGAAGCGCGGAATCTCTTCCGTCGAATGCTGTAGATCGGCGTCGAAGATGATCAGAACATCGGCAGTGGCAATGCGAGAGCCGGTGACCATCCCTTCTGTCTTCCCCAGGTTGCGGCGGTGTCGCGCGACGTGAGCGCGCGGGCCGAATCTGGCCGCTTCTGCAACTGCCAGCTCGAATGTCGCATCGGTAGACCCATCATCAACAATGATGACTTCGCCATCCAGCCCATGCGTGTCGAAGGTGGATCGAAGAGCACCGAACAGCGCCAGAATGTTATCGGCCTCGTTGTAGGCTGGGACGATTACCGTAAAACGCGGCAGATTCGACGCCCCACTCGTGTCATCCCGACCGAGACTCGGTCTTTGCTCAGCGCGCACACCACCGAGGTCAATGACCTTCGTCCCTGTCACGCGGCGACGACCTCTTCCGATTCGTTCTTTCGAGTGTTGGTGAACACGAACCACGCTCCATAAATGGCGAGCAGCACGAACAGTGCGCCGCTGATGTACAATCCCGTGAACAAAGCGTCGGGCAGGAATTCGAATCTCACGTCGTGTTGTCCCTCGGGAACCACGACACCCCGGAACGCCACATTTGTAATGGCGATTGGGACGGGCTTATCGTCCACCCACGCTTTCCATCCGTGTGCATAGACGTCAGCGAGTACGAGAAAGGCGGGACGATTGGTCGTTGTGTGAACCACGACCTTGTCTGACTCGGAGACTTTCATCGCACTCGATTGAACGAGAACGCTTGCCGGGAGCGAAGTGCCGATTGGCCGATCGACGACAGCGACACTGTGAGGATTGAAGGCGGACGACTGCATGAACTTGAGCGCGGCATCTGTCTGCCGGATGACCTGAACGTTGGGGACGATGTAAGCACGCTCCAGCGCAGCATCGTTTCGGTAAACGATCGCCGTGCTGCCGCGAAACACCTCCTTCAATCCCATCGGAGACGAAGCAGTATCCGTGTTATTCATCTTCAGCTCGAGGCCGCTGATGATGTAGCGGATGTTGGCGGCGCTCATGAACACGGGGAATCCCGTGAAGTTGTGCCAGTCCACGTAGATCTTTTCGCCTCCACCAGCGTACTGATTGAACCTCTCGAGCTGGTTGCCGTGCTCTCCGCCGGCCTGCTCGATGCCGAATGACATCAAGTAGTTGCGAAGCGGAATAGTGTTGATGCCGACCCTCTCGAAACCGTGATAGACGGCCTGATTGCCGAACGGGAACACCCACACACGCCCACCGTCTTTCTGCGACTGAAGAAATTGCACGACGTCGTCGGCGGCGTAGACCTGATCGGGCGGAGGAACGGTTTGAAAGAACTTTCGGTCGATGATCCAGAGATCGGCAAGCGTGACGACACTCAGTGCAATTGCGGCAGTGCGAGTCTGCAGACCGCCACGAATCCACCGCGATAACACGAAGCCCGTTATTCCGAGAAACAATCCGAAACGAATCCAACCGGTTGCTTCGCCATAGGGGTTGGGAATCGCCTGTGACATCACGATCATCAGCACCGCGAGCCCCATGATCGCGATCGCACCATACTCCAGGAATTCGCTCCTGGTCCTGAGTCTGGCCCCGGCCTTTCCGGTCCGCCGGATTGCCTTGTCGTCGTCAGCGCTGCCCTCCCGTATCCTCGCAATGGACTCGAGTGTCAGTGCGGCCATGATCG
>JBDSBT010000287.1:0-2895 GCA_039921425.1 Gemmatimonadaceae bacterium
TCGCCGATGGACGAATTCATCCGGGCCGCATCGAAGAGGTCGTCGCGAAATCTCGCGAAGAAGTGGACATCGGAATTATCGACACAGGTGAGCGCGCGGCGTACGAGAGCGGTGTTCACGGATTGCATCAGGAAATAATTCGCCTCATCGGGCGCATGCGGTGGCGCACGAGCTACGGCCAGAACATCCTGAATCACTCGAAGGAAGTAGCGTGGCTGGCCGGAATAATGGCCGCTGAGCTTGGACTCGACGTCGCTATGGCCCGTCGCGGAGCGCTACTCCACGACATCGGCAAGGTACTCACCCATGAGCACGAGGGAACCCACGTCCAGCTCGGCGTCGAGATGGCAACGCGCTACGGGGAGCATCCGCTCGTCGTCAACTGCATCGCCGCGCACCACGACGACGTTCCTCACGAGAGCGAGATATCAGTGCTCGTTCAGGCGGCCGACGCTATCTCGGGATCGCGACCGGGCGCACGACGCGAGGCTTTCGAGACTTATGTCAAGCGTCTCGAAGGCCTCGAGAGAATCGCCTCCAGTTATCGCGGGGTCGAAAAAGTTTTCGCAATTCAAGCTGGACGCGAAGTGCGCGTCATCGTCACTCCGGACGACGTCAACGATGCGCGCATGACGACGCTCAGCGAAGAGATCGCTCGCCGAATCGAGGTGGAGCTTCAGTACCCCGGCCAGATCAAGGTTGTGCTCATCCGCGAGACACGCGCGGTGGACTTTGCCCGCTGATCTGATCGATGGCGTATCCATTGGACGCGAGATCCGCCGCGAAGTAGCGGAAAGGGCGGCTCGTCTCATCGAGCGAGGTGTTCAGCCAGGCCTCGCTGTCGTCCTGGTGGGGGAAGATCCGGCGAGCAATGTGTACGTAAGATCGAAGGGTCGCGCGAGCGAAGAGACTGGAATGCACAGCTTGACCATCCGGCTGCTGGCGACGACCACTCAGGCCGAACTTCTTGCGCGCGTGGCGGCCCTGAATGCCGATCCATTGATCCACGGTATTCTCGTACAGATGCCCCTTCCGGCACCGCTCGATGCGGATGCGGTTATTCGCTCGATCGATCCACGGAAAGATGTTGACGGCTTTCATCCCATCAACGTCGGGAAGCTGCTGATCGGAGAGCGAGATGGATTCGTTCCATGCACTCCGGCTGGAATCCAGCAGCTCTTGATGCGTTCGAACATCGATACGTCGGGCGCTGAGTGCGTGATCGTGGGCCGAAGCAACATCGTCGGCAAGCCGATGGCGGCTTTGCTCCTGCAGGATGCAGTGGGAGCAAACGGAACTGTCACCGTTTGTCACCGTCATACGCGCGACCTCGGCCTGCATACCCGACGCGCCGATGTGCTCATCGTTGCGGCAGGACACGCGGGTCTCGTGACGGCGGAAATGATTCAGCCGGGCGCTGTTGTGATCGACGTCGGCATGAACCGCATCGATGATCCCGCTGCGCGGCGCGGATATCGCCTCGTGGGCGATGTCGACTTCGAAAGTGCGAGCCTGGTCGCTTCGAAGATTACGCCCGTGCCCGGTGGTGTCGGCCCGATGACAATCGCGATGCTGATGTCGAACACTGTCCGCGCAGCCGAGAGAATCGCGGCGGCATGAAGATCACGGCGGTTCCGGGAACCACGCGTGAGTCAGCGGTAACTGTTAGCGTCCTGAATGAATCGACTAAGCAGCTCGTCGAGAGTCAGTTTGGGCAATTCTGGATAAAAGGCGAGATCAGCAATTTTAAGCCGCACCAGAACGGCCATTGGTACTTCAACCTTCGCGATAGAACGTCGCAGATTTCGTGCGTCGTATGGAGCAAGGATCAGCAGCTGATACCGGCGGCGCCGGATGAAGGAATGCAGATAGTCGCACTGGCTGAGCTGACTGTTTTTCCAGCGAGAGGCCAGCTCCAGCTCAAGATCAGCCGGATGGAAGCAGCGGGCGACGGACTATGGCGCAAAGCAATGGAGCAGACAATCGCGCGATTGAAGGCCGATGGTCTGATGGAGCCGGGTCGCAAGCGTGCGCTGCCGCGTTATCCAAGAGTGATTGCGGTTGTCACGAGCACTCATGGGGCAGCGATGAAAGACATCCTTTCAGTCGCTCAGCGGCGTCGGCCGGGAATCCGCATCGTGGTGGCCAGCTGCGCGGTGCAGGGAGACAATGCGCCAGCGGAGATATGCGCGGCCATCCAGCGGGTCGTGCGGTGGAAAAAGGCGCAGGTTTTGATTGTCGGGCGAGGTGGCGGATCACGCGAGGACCTGTGGGCCTTCAATAACGAAAAAGTTGCGCGCGCGATTGCAGCCTGTCCGATTCCTGTGATCTCGGCAGTAGGACACGAGATAGACGCAACCGTTTGTGATTTGGTTGCAGACTATCGTGCCGCCACACCGTCGGCGGCGGCAGAGATGGCCGTCCCATCGCTCGATGAGCTGGTGTCTGCGGTCCAGATTCAGGAGAAGCGACTGGTCCGAAGCCTTACCCGGCGGATCGGAGCCTCGTCATCTGACCTTCGGAGTGTCGCCCGTCATATGAAGCTCGCAGCGACGAGGTCCATCGACCGCCGGCGCTCCTCGGTATCGTCGGCAGCAGGGAGACTCAATGTTCTCAGCCCGCTCGCGACACTTTCTCGAGGTTATGCCGTTGCTCGCGACGCCGAGGGCACGACCATGAGCTCAGTTCAGCAGTTTGAGGAAGGGAAGCCATTCGAGCTGCTGTTGCGGGACGGCTCTGTCGAAGCCGAGGCACTGAGGATTGATCCCAAAGTGTAAATCGTCACGACTACCCCGGTACCACTATAAATCCAGCGACTGAAAAATGGTGGTCCAGAGCGAGCGCCTCGTGAATCCCGCGAGCTGACATCACTGCGAAACTCACGGCGTCGGTGAG
>JBDSBT010000288.1:0-6295 GCA_039921425.1 Gemmatimonadaceae bacterium
TCGGCGGCCTGACGACGCTTGCGCGTTATCGCCCGCCAAACCTCGTGCACATCGTGTTCGACAACGAAAGCCTGTTATCAGTGGGCGGATTTCCGACTGCGACTTCCACCGGAAGCGACATCGCGGCAATGGCCGCTGCGGCCGGCGTGCCGAATACGTCGACCGTGCGGACGATCGATGAGTTTACCACTGCGTTCTCGACGGCGCTCGCAGCGAACGAGCTGACAACGCTCGTGGCGAAAGTGGAGGCTGTTGGCCCTGCGGCATTCGTTACCGATCTCTCATTGCTCGAGAACCGCTATCAGTTTCAGCGTTACCTCCGCGAACACTCTCCAAAGGCATAGCACATGTCGTTACTCGCTCAGCTCGCCGACGGCCTTAGCAGTGGCTCAATCACGATTGTCGATCTTACTCAGCCGCTCGGCCCAGACACACCGGTGATTGATTTGCCGCCGCAGTTTGGAGCATCGCCAGGCGTGACGATGGACGTCATTTCCCGCTATGACGAAAAGGGACCGGCGTGGTACTGGAACGTGATTCATATGGGCGAGCATACGGGCACTCACTTCGATGCGCCGGTGCACTGGATCACTGGCAGAGACTTGCCGCACAATGCGACGGATACAATTCCGGCCAGTCGTTTCGTCGGGCCAGCGTGCGTGATCGACGTGTCAGCCGAGGTGGCGGAGAACGAGGATTTCCTCCTCACGCCGGAGCACGTCGCGGTGTGGGAGCGCGAGCATGGTCGCATACCGCCTGGCGCGTGGGTACTGCTGCGTACCGACTGGAGCAAACGTGTTGCCACAGAGGCTTTTCTCAACGTGAAGGCGGATGGTCCGCATAGTCCCGGTTTTCACTCGACAACTTCCGCGCTGCTGGCAAGGGAACGTGACGTAACCGGTGTAGGCGTCGAAACGGTGGGCACTGACGCGGGGCAAGCGGGGATGTTCGACCCGCCGTTCCCGAATCACACGACGATGCATGGCGCCGGCAAGTTCGGACTTGCGAGCCTGCGGAATCTCGATCAGCTGCCACCCACGGGCGCGATCGTGATCGCCGCGCCGCTAAAGATTGTGGGCGGCAGCGGGAGTCCGCTCCGGGTGTTGGCGATCGTGGAACGGTAGGATCGCGACAACTCTACTGCACGACGCTTACTGTCTTCGACCCTACCGGCCGAGAGTACCGATTGTACCAGCTCATCATGTAAAGCTGAGTCCGGATCCAGTTCGACGGCTTTGACCCCGTGCCGTGAAACTCACCTTCGAAACGAAGCAGAGTAGCGGGAACACCGCGCATCTTGAGAGCCGCGTAGTATTCCTCGGACTGCGGCATCGGCGTTCGCCGGTCGAGCTCGCCCGTCATGAGAAGCGTTGGAGTCGTCACATTGCCGACGTACATCAGCGGAGATTGTTTCATCCACTGCTCGGGTTTCTCCCAGAACGGGGCGTCGAAGAAGTTGTAGGTGAAGAGAGGGATATCGGTCTGCCCTGCCATGCTGATCCAGTCGATCACCGGGCATCGAACAGCTGCGGCTGCGAACCGGTTCGTGTGACCGATCACCCAGCTCGACAGCACTCCCCCCCCACTGCATCCGCCAACGTACATGCGCGTCTGGTCGATGTAGCCACGACCGATGACTGCCTCGACGCCCGCCATGAGATCTTCGTAGTCAACGCCCGGATACGCATGCTCGATTGCGTTGCCGAATGCGCTTCCATAGCCGGTGCTGCCACGCGGATTCGTGTAGAGAACGACGAAGCCGTTGGCCGCGAAATTCTGAAACTGTGGATTGAACGCCACGCTATATTCGCCGTGCGGGCCGCCATGGATTTCCATTATCAGCGGATATTTTTTCGAGGAGTCAAAAGATGGCGGCTTGACGATCCATCCATCCACCTTCGCTCCGCCGGTTGATTCGTAAGTGAACTTTTCGACCTTGCCGAGCTGAATCGCGTCGAGAACGTCGGCGTTTGCTGAGGTGAGCAACGTGGTGGGCGCGGCAGTTTTTCTCAGGTCCACGCGCGCAACATCGCCGGGCCTGTCGTATGTCGCCTCAACCGCGGCGGCAATTCCACTTTTCGCGACTGACCCAAGCGACAGAGTATGAACGCCCGTGGTGACTTGTCGCACGCTCCCATTCGTTCCCGCGAACATGACGTTGGACGTTCCGTGATCGCTGCTCGAAAAGTAGACTCCGCTTCCATCGCTCGCCCATACCAGTTGACCCGCGTCGCGATCGAGCACGCCGGAAATCTTCCGCATCGTGCCCCCTTCGGCAGGCATCAAATAAACTTCGGACGCATGATAGCTGGCCTTCGTCGCCGGGTATCCATCGAAGGCGATGAGCTTCCCGTTCGGTGAGACTACCGGAGATGTCCAGACGCCGTCCTCTGTGGTGAGTCGCCGTGTCGCGCCGTTCGCCACGTCAACGACGTAGACATTCGAGTTTCGGTAGTTGAGATCGGCAGTTGCGTCGGACAATCCGTCAACAACAATGCTTCGCCCACCGGGAGTCCAGCTCCAGCCGACGCTCTGGTCGAGCCCATCGAAGCGGGCTCCCACGTTCCAGTCGCCTGAGGTCACCTGCCTCGGCGTTCCGCCACCGCTCGTCACGACGAACATGTGCCGGTTTCCAGTCTCGGAGAATCCGCGCTGGTCCTGCTTGAAGTGGAGCTGCTGCACGATTCGCGGGGAGCCGGTCCATTTAGCACCGGTCGGCGTTTTCGGCATGTCGATCTTCCAGACGGGTTCTTTCGGAACGAACATGCTGAAGCCGAGCCACTTTCCGTCGGGCGACCATTTCACGTCGGCCGGTGATTCGTGAAGCGTCGTAACCTGTGTAGCGGGGCCGTCTACCCCAATCCATCGCACGAACAACTGCGGTCCCTTAGGCTCGCCCTCCGCCAGATATGCTACGCGTCCGCCGTCGGGCGACCATCGCGCGCTCGAGCCCTTCGTCAGAAATCTGTCATGAGACCCGTCCGCGTCCATGATCCAGAGCGCGGCCTCCCACTTGTCCTCCATCTGATTCACCCAGCGTCTAGTGTATATGATCTGCCTGGCGTCGGGGGAAATTTGCGGATCCGAGATCCGTTCCAGGTCGAGTGAATGCGCGGTCGTGAAGAGCGCCGGGGACTGGGTCTCCTGTCCGGCGACAATCGCGGGAGCAAGAAGGAAAGCCATCGCGGGTGCGACGAGCGCGGACAAGTGGGAAAGTCGCACGTGAATACCTCTTGGAAGAGCGGGAAATTACCTGAGCCGAAGTTACAGTCTGGACGCAGGGTTGTCGAAGGGTGGCGTGTGCGCGGGACTGTCTTTTTAAGGAATGCGGCCAACGAGGGATGACACCTTCAGCCGATCGCGTAGCTGGTTGCCCGCAGCATTACTCACGCTTCGGCCGGTCGCCGACAGCATCAAGCTGGACGCGGGAAGGTTCAGTTCCGTTTGTTCGCTTTTTCCGCTCCATCAACCGCAGCAGCATCGGCGTGCTTCCGACTCTCGTCGTTACCTCGTACCCAAGTTCACGGAGTTGTCCTGCGAGTTTGGTCGCAGTCTCCGTCTCGTGTAACGAAAGCTGGGGATGGGCGTGAATATCCTGATAGAGCGCAAACGAGCGAGGCGACCTTCGATTGGCCCTGCGCTCTTGTCAGTGACGGTACGAGAAGACTCGTCAGAAGGGCGCCGGGCAAGCGGACAAAGCGATTCATGGTGGTCGGGGAGATGTCGAAAAGGCAGGAAGCTACCGGCTGATACTACGCGGCGGACAGGCTCGAGTCGAGCGTGGATGAGTTTCACCACTGCAAGGGGACGAGCGCAATGACGCTGTCGAATTGGGGGCAGGATGAGCGCGGCTTGACTGGACTATTACCGACTAACACCTTGTCCGAGAGTCATCCCCCCACAATGTCGGTGAAATCTTGGCACTTCCCCTTGAGCGGCTGCGAGCTGCGCTCGCTGGCACTTATCTTATCGACCGCGAGCTCGGCCGCGGTGGAATGGCAACCGTCTATCTCGCGCAGGACAAGAGGCACGACCGTGTTGTGGCGCTCAAGGTGCTCCATCCCGATCTCGCTGCCACGTTGGGGCCTGAGCGGTTTCTCCGTGAGATCAAGCTCGCGGCACGCTTGAACCATCCGCACATACTCCCGCTATTCGACAGTGGAGACGCAGACTCGTTTCTGTATTACGTAATGCCGTACATCGAAGGCGAATCGTTGAGAGAGCGCCTCGAACGCGACAAGCAGCTTTCCGTTGACGAGGCAGTGCGTCACGCCAAGTCGATCGCATCGGCGCTTGATTACGCGCACCGGCAGAACATTGTACATCGCGACATGAAGCCGGAAAATGTCATGCTCTACGAAGGCGAAGCGATGGTGATGGATTTCGGAATCGCCAAAGCCGTCAGCTCAGCCTCCAGTGAAACGTTGACACAGACTGGAATGATGGTTGGTACGCCTGCTTACGTGAGCCCCGAGCAGGCTGCGGGCGAGTTGAACCTCGACGGACAGAGCGATCAATACAGTCTCGCCTGTGTGCTGTACGAAATGCTCGCTGGAGAGCGCCCGTTCACTGGTGAAAACGCATCAGCTGTGATGGCGAAGCGATTCACCGAAACTGCGCCACCTCTTCGAACAGTGCGCGGTGGCGTGCCGGAGCACGTGGAGAGGGCGGTTACGAAAGCGATGTCAACTGCCGCATCGGGCCGCTATTTGACAACAGCGATGTTCGCCCAGGCACTCGGCAGTGAAGTCCTTGCGACACCAACTGACACTGCAACCGTTCCACACTCGACAGTCTCCGCTGCAAAGTCCGTTGCCGTACTTCCGTTCGCCAACATGAGCGCCGATGCGGAGAATGAGTATTTCACTGATGGAATGGCCGAGGAGCTTATCAACGCTCTGTCGAAGATCCAGGCATTGAGGGTGGCGTCGAGAACATCGTCATTCGCGTTCAAGGGAAAGAACGAGGACATCAGCGAAATAGGGCGGAAGCTGAAGGTGTCCACTGTCCTCGAGGGTAGCGTACGTAAGATGGGCAACAGGCTGCGCATCGCGGCGCAGCTGATCAACGTTGCCGATGGCTATCAGCTCTGGTCTGAACGGTTCGATCGGGACGTCGAAGATGTCTTTGCAATTCAGGACGAGATATCCCAGGCGATCTTCAACGCGCTTCGAGTGATACTCAGCGAGGGCGAAAAAAAGGCGATCGAACGCGACCGGTCGGTGAACGTGCAAGCGTACGAATTCTACTTGCGTGGACGACAGTTCATCCATCAGTGGAGTCGCACTGGATTGGAATATGCCCGACAGATGTTCAGGCGAGCCATCGAGATCGATCCCGACTATGCGCTGGCTTATGCAGGGCTCGCCGACAGCTGCTCGCTTCTCTACATGAACTGTGATGCGCGAGAACAGAACCTCAGCCAGGGCAACGTTGCCAGCCGTCGAGCTCTCGAGCTCGGGCCCGATCTCGCTGAAGCGCATCTGTCGTCGGGGTTGACGCACTCGCTGAGCATGCGCTTCACTGAGGCCGAGCGAGAGTTCGAGTTTGCGATGAAGCTCGATCCGACTCTGTTCGAGGCCGTGTATCATTACGGAAGGGCGCGGATCGCGCAGGGCGAGTTCGCCGAGGCAGCAAAGCTGTTCGAACGCGCGTGCATACTCAGACCCGAGGATTTTCAGGCGCCATACTTCCTCGCGCAGTGCCTCGTGGCGATGGGAATGAAAGAGGAAAGCCACACGATGTACCGGAAGGCAAAACGGCTCAGCGATGAGCGGCTGGAGCTAAATCCGGATGACGCCCGCGCATGCCAGCTCGGCGCGACCATGTCGGCGAGCCTGGGCGATAGCGCTGCGGCGACTGATTATGCTCGTCGCGCTCTGACGATCAACCCCGACGATCCACTGCTACTCTACAATATTTCCTGCATGTACTCACTGCTTGGCAACCCTGACGAGGCGCTCAGTTGCCTCGAAAAAGCTGTGGACAAAGGATACGGCCAGAAAGACTGGGTCGAGCACGACACGGATCTGGACTCGTTGCGCGATCTACCTCGCTTTCAGCGCATAGTGGAAGGGATGTAGAGCCTGCGTCCTTCAATCTTGATGTCCTCGAGAACGATCGCGTTGGCGTTCGCGTCAAGGTCGGCAAGTGCATGGTATTCAGAACACCCAGCATCGAAATACGAGGTATCTCAACACGGGTTGTCCGACCTCGTTGCGCAGCTCGATAAGGCCGCCGACTTTTCTCACGTCTGAACCTGTCCAGCAATCTGCTGGATTCTTAGAACGACGAA
>JBDSBT010000289.1:0-5580 GCA_039921425.1 Gemmatimonadaceae bacterium
GCGACGGAGCCAGCATACGGCTCATGCGCGGATCGACGACGCCGCCGAAGTCCGTTCCATTCATGAGATTGACAACAAACGTCGTTTGCCGGTACGACCTGAGGTTATTCCTCGTCCATCCAAGGAAGTTCGTGTCGTCGTTGTTCGTCCCCTGGTACTGGAGAAGAGCGTCGTCCGCGTTGCTCGCGAACGACTTGTCCACGGCTGCGATCACATCAGCCGGCTTGTAGGTCGCCTTGTTCGAATAGTGGTTCAGGTTCAGAGCGAGCAGTCCATACGCGAACTTCAGCCACTTGGTGCGATCGCCGTTATAGATCTTGTCGCTCTTGCCAAGATAAGACTGGCTAACCGCACCGTCGGTCTTTTGAAGGTTGACGATTGCGGCGTTCAGGAGTCGCTGGATTTCTCCGTAGGCGTATTCCTGCGTGTCGTAGTCGAACGAGAACCGTGACTGATCGATCGCTTCCTTCACGATGATCTCACCGTGAAGGTCCGTCGTGACCTCCCAGCCCCAGGCCTTGAGAATCTGGCCAACGCCAAGCAGATCCCAACGCTGTTCGGCTTCTGCTTTCGTGGTCATGTCAACGAGATTCTGGCCGAGGTTCCAATACACGTCGCGCCACTGCTGTCCGCCATTGTCGCTGGACGGATCGTAGCCCATGCGGTCCCACGTGCTGAGCGACGTTCCCGGGAGGGTCCATTCCTGATTATACCGGCCGACGAAACGACCATCAAACTGGGGTGACGTAACGAACCAATGCAGCATCGGAGGCAGATAGAGATTGGCCGAAACTTCCTGCGGTGCGTTGGGGTTTGTATTTACGTCGAGAAAGTTGTTGCAGGCGGATGGCACGGCGATCATGCCAACAATCAGCGCTGCGTAGAGTTGCCTTTTCATTATTCTATTTTCCTTGATCATTGCGTCAGCCGGATTCCAAAGTTGAGACCACGCGGCATCGGGAAGTTGCCGTAGTCGATTCCCGCAGCGCCCGATCCTCCCACCGCTGCGGTGTTTCCGTTCACGATCGGGTCAAGTCCCGAGTAGTTAGTAATCAGGAGAAGATCCGTTCCAGTGATGAACACGCTGGCGTTCTTCATGAACCCTTTCGGGAGCTTGTAGTTGAGCGTGACGTCGCGCAGTCTCAGCCAGTTGATGTCCTTCTCGATGAAGAGTTCTTCCGAGATGTCGGTGTAGTAAGATGTCTGCACGGCCGGCACGACCACGATGGCGTTCTGCGTCGGCGTGGCGGTGTTTTCCCTGCCGTCCCTGAGGACCCCTTCGATCACGCGCGGCTCATTTCTGTCCAGCGTCCGCTTGCTCAGTCCGCGTGCGGTGAGGAACTGCTCAGTAGCGTTGAAGACGTCACCACCGCGCCGGATATCGACGAGTGCGCTCAGTGACAGCTTTCCAACCCTGACGTTGTTCGTAATGCCCATCGTGAAGTGCGGCGTACGATCGTAGCCGTGATCAATGAATGGCGTGGAGCGAAGAGGCAGGCCAGAGGTCGGATCGATGAGGAGCTTGCCGGCGTTATTCCTGAGGTAGAACTTTCCGGTGAGCGACTCGGTTGACAGCCCCGGTGCAGTACCGTTACGAACGGCACCGAAGAGCCAGGTATCGGACACGTACGACTCAGGCAGCGCATGCGGCAGCGCGAGCGTCTTGCCGTGCGCCTTGTCGAAGTTGACGAGGAAGTCCCAGTTCAGGCTTCTGCCCACAATCGGGGCGCCTCTCACGCTGAGCTCGAAGCCCTGATTCCTGGTAACGGCGCCATTGAGATTGAACAGGATATAACCGGTTGCGTAACTGCCGCGGATGTCGTTTACGATCTGATCCTTGGTCTGCTTGCGATAGAACGTCGCATCGACCCCAAGGCGGTCTTGCAGGAAGCCCAGTTCCGTACCGATCTCGTAAGATTTCGCAAACTCGGGCTTCAGATCGAGATTCGGGCCGGTGAAGCCATATCCGTATCCGCCGAACGACGTCGTCTTGAACTCCAGCGACGGACGATAGGCGTAAGGCCTCGCATCCTTTCCAACTTCCGCGAATGCGGCTCTCACCTTGCCGGTCATGTGACGGCCAATCGCCGGGAATGCATCGGAGAACACGAAGCTTCCGGAGATGGACGGATAGAAGAACGAGTTCTTGTCCTGAGGAATTGTCGAGGTCCAGTCGTTTCTGCCGGTAGCCGTGATGTACAGGAGCTCCTTGAATGAAAGCGTTGCGCTTCCGAAGGCGCTGACCAGACGGCGCTGTGCGATGCTCGTGCGATTCTGTCGCAGGTTGGTGTTATTTACCGAGACGAAGTTGGGCTCGAGGAAATCCTGGCCCTTCAGTGCGTCGGTGTTGGACTTGAAGTCTGATACAGAGTTCCCGATGAGCCCGTTGAACGTGATGCTCTTCGTTATCGCATGCGCATTGAGATTCAGAATCGTCTGCGCGCTCAAGTTGCGAGTGATGTCGTTGGCGACATCGATGATGCCGTTGTTGGCATTACCCAGCGCGCTTTCGGGGTTCCGCAGAAGCAGGTTCTGATTCGTGTAGCTGTCAGTACCAAGGTTGGTCTTGAGACTGCCCCACGAAAACGGCGTGAGCTTGAGGCCGAGGTTGGCGATGATCCGGTTGTTCTTCGAATTGATCTGGTTCTTGTTGACACTGAAATACGGATTGTCCACTTCCGATGCGATCGAGAGGTTGCCGAGTCGGCGTCGCTGTCCGGCTGCCGTCAGGTAATCCTTCGCGTTGTCTGTTGCCGGCCATACGAGCAGTCCAAGCAGCGGGCCACCCTCGCCCTTGTACGACTGCTGGTTGTCGGCGTAGGTGTAGCCCATAGACAGATCGACGTTCAGCCAGTTGTTCAGCTGGGCATTCGACGCGCCCGTGACATTGTATCGGTTGTACTTGTTGTTCGGAATCACACCACCCTGGTTCGTTGCAGATGTCGCAAGGCGGTAGTTGATCTTGTTGTCAGGCGAGGCCCCGCTGAATGACAGGTTGTTCTTTTTTGTCAGCGCCGTCTGGAAGAACCCGTCGACGTTGTCGTAGAATTGCGTGCCGGTGGGATACGGTGCGCCGTAATACAGGAACGTCGAGCCTCCGACGATGGCACTCGGCTGGTAGACTCGCTGCACCCCAGGCGTTGCCCTGGTCCTCTCGACTCTGAAGCTGTTGCTGTATTCGATGCCGCCTATGCCTGGCTTGCCACGCTTGGTGGTAATAACAATGGCACCGTTCGCAGCATCGATTCCGTAAAGCGCTGACGCCTCGGGGCCCTTGAGGACAACGAGGCTCTCGATATCCTCAGGGTTCAGATCGGCCGCTCTGTTCGTGAAGTCCACACCGCGGTTGGAAAACGCCGTGGTTGATCCGGGCGCGTCTGACGCCAGCACGCCTGTGTTGAGCGTCTTGTTGTCCATCGGCAGTCCGTCAATGATCATAAGCGGCTGATTGCTTCCGCTGATCGAGCTGACGCCGCGGATGGTGATCGACGACGAGGCGCCCGGAACACCGGATGTACTGATGACTTCAACACCGGCAACTCTGCCCTGCAATCCGTTGATGAAGTTCTCTCGCTGCGTCTGCGCTATGTCGGCACCCTTTACCGTTTGCTGGGCAGTGCCGAGCGATCGTTGCTCAGTCTGTTCGCCGAGAGCGGTGACGACCACGTCGTTAAGAGTAGCGGCCGTCACGCGCAGGACGAAGTTCTGCAAGGCGTTACCGCCTGTCGCGACTGTGATCGGAGATCGCTGCGGCGTATAGCCGACTCGTCGCGCAGTCAATTGCCGCGCGCCCGCAGGCGCCCCGCTGATCGTGTACGTACCATCGGAACCGGTCACGGTGCCAAGGGTGGTTCCATCGATGCGCACCTGCACACCAACGAGTGGTGAACCCGTTGCGGCATCAGTGACGCGACCACGAACGGCGCCTGTACCCTGTGCGGCGACTAATGCGGGAAAGGTGAGGAAGGCGAGCGCGAGAAAACCCAGAACTCGGCGTAGGGGCATTGTACCTCCGTACAATTGAAAATGGCGACGTCACACGAGAGCGTGACGTCTGCTGCAGGTCTGCCGCAGCGCGGTGCAAAAATTCGTTTTGCGCGGCGAACAAATATTATTGGCGGGTAACGACAGTGTCAAATGGAAATGCTAACGGCCTCTCTATAGAAAAGGGCAACCACCGGTCAAGGCGACTGAATGCCATCGCCGGCCTTGAAAAATCCCGGAAGCGAAACCGGAGTGCGTCCCGTAATCTTCTGTCCGCCGAGCAACGCGTTTGCAGCCGCTCGCTCCAGATCATCGCCGACTCCGTACGTCACCAGGTAGCTCCCAACGCTCGGAAACTGGCGGATGACGTAAGGGTTTCCGAACGCAACGACCACGGTCGAGCGGCGGCGCGAGACCTGATCGATCCACGTTGCTATCGGCTGCGGAATCACGAAGCGCCCTTCTCCTTCCACTCGGCGAACGTAGGGCGCTATGATGACAACAGCGGAGCTGTCGGCGATACGGCCCAGTGAATCGAGCATATCGCGCGTTGCACCGGGGCCGATCTTGGCCAGGACCGTCTCGTTGCCATTGACGCGGGCGCGGGCTGCTCGCAGCATGTTGCCGAAGATGCGCCCGGCGCGGATCTCCGTTTCCGGCATGTACTGGACGAGGAGAACTCTTCCGGGCCTGGAGAGCGGGACCAGCTTGTCTCGATCACGAATCAGGGTCACCGCCCGGCGTGCGATGTCGGCGGCAACTGCACGATTCTCCGGCGTACCTACGACCTCCCGCAAATCGGAGAGCGATGTCTGTCCACCTTCAGCGAGTCCGACCCTCGCTTTCAGCTCCAGCATCCGACGTGCGGCGCTGTCCACCCGCCCCCGGCTTATCTCGCCCGATTCGACGGCGCGAACGATTGCGTTGATCGCGCGGGCCGGATCTGAGGGCTTGAGCAGAATGTCGGCGCCTGCCTTGACTGCGAGAACACTGCTCTGCTCTACGGTGTATCCTTTGCCGACTCCTTCCATCGTCATCGCATCGGTAATTGCGACGCCGCGGAATCCGAGCGAGTCACGCAGGAGTCCAGTGATGATGCGCGGCGAGAGAGTCGCCGGCGTGCTTCCGCTGTCGATTGCCGGAAGTGAGATGTGCGCAGTCATGACCATTGCGGTTCCGGCCTCGATTGCCGCCTTGAAAGGCACTAGCTCCAGACTCATCAGCCGAGCGACGTCGGCCGAGACGACCGGGAGTCCCACGTGTGAGTCGACGTCGGTGTCGCCGTGTCCCGGGAAATGCTTCGCCGTCGGAAGCTCGCCGCCATCGAGTGTCCCGTGAACGAAGAGCGCAGACAGGCGCGCTACGCGAGCGGGGTCCTCGCCGAATGAACGGACGTTGATCACCGGGTTTGACGGATTGTTGTTGACGTCAACGACCGGAGCGAAGTTCACGTGAATGCCGACTGCGCGGCCCTCGCTCGCGATGATTCGTGCCGCGTCGTAAGAATCGGAATCTCGCTGCGTGGCACCGATGGCCATCGCGGACGGAAACGCCGTCGCGCCGCCAGTCTCCAGCAGGTAGTGCGTGAAGATGCCG